>NZ_MULM01000185.1:0-285953 GCF_002029345.1 Pseudomonas sp. VI4.1 | reverse complement strand
TGATAATCTTGTTGACTATCAGTCTGACTCCACAAGCACCCACACGAATTGCTTGATTCAGTTGTTAAAGAGCGGTTGGTTAAGAACTTTCGTCTCAACCGAGGCGCGCATTCTACGCTTTCCTCTGCTGCTGTCAAGCGGTTATTTTCAGAAGTTTTCAAAGTTTCCTTTGTAACTTCAACCACTTGGCGCTTCCGATCTCTCGTCAGCGGGAGGCGAATTCTACAGCGTTACTCGCTGCTGTCAACACCTCTTTTACTCCGCTTTCGACCGAGAAGATCGAACCGTTGATAAGGCGACAACACACTGCCTGATCAACTCCTTCTGGGCTTCGATGAACTGAAGCAACTCACTGTCGAAAACTGCGTAACTCTTTGTTTACCAAGGAGTTTTCCGTTTCGACTGCGCCGGAAGTGGGGCGAATTATAGACTTCCAGAATCTGCCGTCAAGCCCTAAATTCCGCTTTCCTATCAATAACTTACCAATGGCCGAAAAACAGCCGTCCGCCCCCGGCTGGAGAAAGGAAAACCGCCCCTTCTATATAGAAGGAGCCCTCAAAGCACTCCGGCCTCTTTAAAGGCAGCCACCGCGTCTGCATCCAGGCCCAACACCCGCTGCAGAACCTCCAGCGTGTGCTCGCCCAATAAAGGAGGCGCATTGCGGTACTCCACAGGCGTCTCGGACAGTCGAATCGGACTCGCCACCTGCGGCACCATCCCGGCCAGCGCATGAGGCAAATCAATCGCCAAACCTCGCGCCTTGACCTGAGGGTCGGCAAACATCTGAGCCAGATCATTGATCGGCCCACAAGGCACGCCTGCCTGCTCCAGCTGCAGTACCCACTCGGCAGTCGTCTTGAACACCGTTGCCTGGCGGATAAGCGGAATCAACAGCGCACGGTTCGCCACCCGCAACTTGTTGGTCGCAAAGCGTGGGTCATCCGCCCACTGCGGCTGACCCGCGACTTCGGCAAACTTGCGGAACTGCCCGTCATTACCCACGGTGAGGATGAAGTCGCCATCCGCCGTAGGAAAGTCCTGATAAGGCACGATGTTCGGATGAGCATTACCCAGGCGCTTCGGAGCATGGCCTGTCGTCAGGTAATTCATCGCCTGGTTCGCCAGACAAGCCACCTGAACGTCCAGCAGCGCCATATCGATATGCTGACCGCCGCCGTCCTGATTGCGGTGAGCCAATGCCGCCAGGATCGCCACTGTCGAGTAGAGTCCGGTCAGGATGTCAGTCAGCGCCACGCCGACTTTCACCGGCCCGGCCCCTTCCTCGCCTTCCGGTCGCCCGGTCAGACTCATCAGCCCGCCCAGCCCCTGGATCATGAAGTCATAACCCGCGCGCTTGGCGTAAGGCCCCGTCTGGCCAAACCCGGTAATCGAGCAATAGATCAGGTTCGGATTGAGGGCCTTGAGCGATTCATAGTCCAACCCATAAGCCGCCAGACCTCCCACTTTGAAGTTCTCGATCAGGATGTCCGACCTGGCTGCCAGCTCACGCACCAGCTTCTGCCCCTCCGGGCGCGTGAAGTCGATGGTGACGGATTGCTTGTTGCGATTGGCCGACAAGTAATAGGCCGCTTCGCTGGTGTTCTCGCCATTGGCGTCTTTCAGGAAAGGAGGCCCCCAGGCGCGCGTATCATCACCATTGCCCGGCCGCTCGACCTTGATTACATCAGCACCAAGGTCGGCAAGGATCTGCCCGGCCCACGGCCCGGCCAGCACCCGTGATAAATCCAGTACCCGTAGATGCGATAGCGCGCCCATGGACGTTCTCCTGTTAATAGAACGCCTGGAGGCCGGTCTGCGCACGTCCGAGGATCAGCGCGTGGACGTCATGCGTACCTTCATAGGTATTCACCACTTCCAGGTTGACCAGATGGCGAGCAACGCCGAATTCATCGGAGATGCCATTGCCGCCCAACATGTCGCGCGCCATGCGCGCAATATCCAACGACTTGCCGCAGGAGTTGCGCTTCATCATCGAGGTGATCTCGACCGCAGCCGTGCCTTCATCCTTCATGCGGCCCAGACGCAAGCAACCTTGCAGTGCCAGGGTGATTTCCGTCTGCATGTCGGCCAGCTTCTTCTGGATCAGCTGAGTGGCGGCCAATGGACGACCGAACTGCTGGCGATCCAGGGTGTATTGGCGCGCGGTGTGCCAGCAGAATTCGGCGGCACCGAGTGCGCCCCAGGAAATACCGTAACGCGCCGAGTTGAGGCAGGTAAAAGGACCTTTCAAACCACGGACATCCGGGAAGATGTTCTCTTCAGGGACAAACACGTTATCCATGACGATCTCGCCGGTGATGGATGCGCGCAGGCCGACCTTGCCGTGAATCACCGGGGCGCTCAAGCCTTTCCAGCCTTTCTCCAGCACGAAGCCACGGATATCGCCGGCGTCATCCTTGCCCCAGACCACGAATACATCGGCGATCGGGCTGTTGGTGATCCACATCTTGCTGCCGGTCAGGCTGTAACCGCCTTCCACTTTACGCGCACGGGTAAGCATCGCACCCGGGTCGGAACCATGGTTCGGCTCGGTCAGACCGAAGCAGCCGATCCATTCGCCGGAAGCCAGTTTCGGCAGGTACTTCTGCTTCTGGGCTTCAGTACCAAACTCGTTGATCGGCACCATCACCAGCGAAGACTGCACGCTCATCATCGAGCGATAACCGGAGTCGACACGCTCGACTTCACGAGCGATCAAGCCGTAGCTGACATAGTTCAAGCCGCTGCCACCGTACTGCTCAGGGATGGTCGCCCCCAAAAGGCCCACTTCGCCCATCTCGCGAAAGATCGCCGGGTCGGTCTTTTCATGGCGGAAAGCTTCGAGAACGCGCGGCGCGAGTTTCTGCTGAGCGAATTGCTCGGCAGTATCGCGGATCATGCGCTCTTCTTCGGTGAGCTGTTGATCCAGCAGCAGGGGATCGATCCAGTTGAAGCTAGCTTTACCGCCCATGAGTGTGTCCTCTCGAATCGGGTCAAATATCGTGGATTGATCCTAGGCCGGGTTCGGCGTCAGGGCAAACGAGGATTTTGCATACTGTTGTGCTAATTTCTCACTCCGAAAGGTCGCGAAATGGCTTTTATGCGCTGTATTAGTGAGGTTGCCGTACATGCGAAGGAAAATACCCAGCACGACCGCCCTGATCAGCTTCGAGGCGGCAGCGCGCCACGAAAGCTTTACCAAGGCCGCCCAGGAGCTTTCGCTGACCCAGGGCGCGATTTGCCGGCAGATCGCCAGCCTGGAAGAGTTTCTGGGCGTCGAACTGTTCCGCCGCTCGCGCCGTGGGGTCAAGCTGACAGAAGCCGGACTGTCCTATAGCCGACGGGTAGCCACCCAGCTCGATGCGGTTGAACGGGACACCTTGTCGGTGATGGGCCAGCAGGGCACCAATGTGATCGAGCTGGCCGTAGTACCGACCTTTGGTACTCAATGGCTGCTGCCAAGGCTCAAGGACTTCCAGCAACAACACCCGGAAGTGACGGTCAACCTCACCAACCGAACGCGACCCTTCCTGTTTGCCGACACCGACTTCGACGCGGCGATCTATTTTGGCGACGCTGACTGGTCGGGCACCGAATCCCACAGGCTGATGGGCGAAAGCCCGATGCCCGTATGCAGCCCTGACCTGCTGGGGAAAAAGACCCATCTGACACCCGGTGCAATCGCCGACCTGCCCCTGCTGCAGCAGACCACTCGCCCCTATGCCTGGCGCCAGTGGTTCAACTCGCAGAACCTAAATATCCCGCGAGACATGACAGGACCGCGTTACGAGCTATTCTCCATGCTGGCCCAAGCGGCCATGCACGATATGGGGATTGCGCTGATCCCGCCGTTCCTGATTCAGCGGGAGTTGGCGGAGAAGCGCCTGGTGATCGCCAACCCCCAGGCACTGTCGAGCATCAAGGCTTATTACCTGATGATTCCAGAGCGAAAGGTCGAATCGGCCTCTTTAAGGGCTTTTCGCGATTGGCTGGTTAATCAGGCACACAGCTACAACCTTCGCGCTTGAAGGCTCGGCGCAATTAGCTGACCCCGTAGTCAATAAACTCAAAACCCTACAGATATAAATATTTGTCGCAAATTCGCAAACTGTACCGTGAGGCTGTACAAACGTCCCATAAGCGCCTGAAACCTGGCCTTGAGCATCCATTACGCAACAATTACCCCTCATTCACCTCACCGATGTGCAAATAGATCATTTTTTAGCGAAGTCCTTGCAAGGCACGGCCTGCAAGGGATTGATCCATCAGGTTGCGACATTCGGTCACGGGGTGACTTGTAGTTAATTTTCCGTCACCCGTCATAATCCCTTGATGGGCACAAAGTTCGCCTGCAAAATGCCGCGCCCCGCCCTTGTTTGGCGGGATCGTGCTGATCGGCCGCCCCAGCCGCACCATCCGTAGTGCATGGGTTTACTCAATAAGATCACGCAGGAGATTTGACGTGCACATTGGTGTTCCTCTCGAAACCCAGACGGGTGAAACGCGGGTTGCTGCAACCCCGGAAACCATCAAGAAGCTGATCGGCCAGGGTCATAAGGTCACGGTCCAAAGCGGCGCCGGCATTAGTGCCAGTGTTGTCGACAGTGCTTATGAAGCGGCAGGCGCAACCATTGGCAGCGCCAACGATGCGTTTGGCGCCGAGCTGATTCTCAAGGTGGTCGCTCCCAGCGACAGCGAACTCGCGCTGATCAAGAGCGGCACCGTTGTGGTGGGCATGCTCAACCCGTTCAGCAATGAAACCATTGCCAAGCTGGCCGAGTGCGGCATTACCGCGTTCGCGCTGGAAGCCGCGCCACGCACCTCCCGCGCCCAGAGCCTGGACGTGCTGTCTTCCCAGGCCAACATCGCCGGCTATAAAGCCGTGCTGCTGGCGGCTCACCATTATCCGCGCTTCATGCCGATGCTGATGACCGCTGCGGGCACCGTGAAAGCGGCGCGTGTACTGATTCTGGGTGCCGGCGTCGCCGGTTTGCAGGCCATTGCCACGGCAAAACGCCTGGGTGCAGTCATCGAAGCGTCTGACGTGCGTCCTGCAGTAAAAGAGCAGATCGAATCCCTCGGCGCCAAGTTCGTCGACGTGCCTTATGAGACCGATGAAGAGCGCGAATGCGCCGTCGGTGTCGGCGGTTACGCGCGTCCCATGCCCGCCAGCTGGATGCAGCGCCAAGCCTTGGCCGTGCACGAGCGCGCCAAGCAGGCTGACATTGTCATCACCACCGCACTGATCCCGGGCCGCAAGGCGCCGACGCTGCTCAGCGCGGAAACCGTGGCACAGATGAAGCCGGGCTCGGTGGTCATCGACCTCGCGGCAGCCCAGGGCGGCAACTGCCCGCTGACCGTAGCCGACCAGGTCGTGGTCGAAAATGGCGTGACCATTTGCGGCCCGACCAACCTGGCCGGCGCCGTCGCGGCCGATGCTTCGGCGTTGTACGCGCGCAACCTGCTGGACTTCCTGAAGCTGGTCTTCAACAAAGAAGGCCAGTTCGAGATCAACCTCGAAGACGATATCGTCGCCGCGTGCCTGATGTGCCGCGACGGCCAAGTCATCCGCAAAAACGCCTAAGCAGGGATTCAGACGATGGAAGAGCTTATCTCCCCCGGTATCTACAACCTGATCATCTTCGTGCTGGCGATTTATGTCGGTTATCACGTGGTCTGGAACGTTACACCTGCTCTGCACACGCCGTTGATGGCGGTGACCAACGCCATTTCGGCCATCGTGATCGTCGGCGCCATGCTGGCGGCGGCGCTGACCGTGACGCCACTGGGCAAGACCATGGGCACCCTGGCGGTAGCGCTGGCGGCGGTGAACGTGTTTGGTGGCTTCCTGGTCACCCGCAGGATGCTTGAAATGTTCAAGAAAAAAGCCCCGAAAGCGGTTAAAGAAGAGGCGTCCAAGTAATGAGCATGAACCTCGTCACGACGCTCTACTTGATCGCGTCGATCTGCTTCATCCAGGCCCTCAAAGGTCTGTCGCACCCGACCACGTCCCGACGCGGCAATTTTTACGGCATGCTCGGCATGGCGCTGGCAATCCTCACCACCGTGGGCCTCATCTATAAGCTGGGCGCTGAGCTCGCGACTGCCGGGATCGGTTACGTCATCGTCGGCCTGTTGGTCGGCGGCACCGCCGGTTCGATCATGGCCAAGCGCGTTGAAATGACCAAGATGCCGGAACTGGTCGCTTTCATGCACAGCATGATCGGTATGGCCGCCGTGTTCATTGCCATCGCCGCTGTCGTTGAGCCGCAATCGCTGGGTATCGTTAAACAGCTGGGTGATTCGATCCCGGCGGGCAACCGTCTGGAGCTGTTCCTCGGCGCCGCCATCGGTGCAATCACCTTCTCCGGCTCGGTGATCGCCTTCGGCAAGCTCTCGGGCAAATACAAGTTCCGCCTGTTCCAGGGCGCGCCGGTGCAATTCAGCGGCCAGCACAAGCTCAACCTGGTGCTAGGCCTGGCGACGCTGGCGCTGGGTATCACCTTCATGCTCACTGGCAGTCTCAGCGCTTTCGCCCTGATGCTGGCCCTGGCCTTCGTGCTCGGCGTGCTGATCATCATCCCGATCGGCGGCGCGGACATGCCGGTGGTGGTGTCCATGCTCAACAGCTACTCCGGCTGGGCAGCGGCAGGTATCGGTTTCTCGCTGAACAACTCGATGCTGATCATTGCCGGCTCGCTCGTGGGTTCGTCCGGTGCGATCCTGTCGTACATCATGTGCAAGGCGATGAACCGTTCATTCTTCAACGTACTGCTCGGCGGCTTCGGCAACACCGCAGATGCGGCTGGCCCGGCCGGCTCGAAAGAAGCCCGCCCGGTGAAATCCGGTTCGGCTGACGACGCGACCTTCCTGCTGACCAACGCCGATACCGTGATCATCGTTCCGGGCTACGGCCTGGCCGTAGCACGGGCGCAGCACGCGCTGAAAGAGCTGACCGAGAAGCTGACTCATCGCGGCGTGACCGTGAAGTACGCGATCCACCCGGTTGCCGGGCGCATGCCCGGCCACATGAACGTGTTGTTGGCCGAGGCTGAAGTGCCTTACGACCAGGTGTTCGAGATGGAAGACATCAACTCCGAGTTCGGCCAGGCCGACGTGGTGCTGGTGTTGGGTGCCAACGACGTGGTCAACCCGGCGGCGAAGAACGATCCGAAGTCGCCGATTGCCGGCATGCCGATTCTCGAGGCGTTCAAGGCCAAGACCATCATCGTCAACAAGCGCTCGATGGCCAGCGGCTATGCCGGTCTGGACAACGAACTGTTCTACCTCGACAAAACCATGATGGTCTTCGGCGACGCCAAGAAAGTCATCGAAGACATGGTTAAAGCCGTCGAGTAAAACCTGCTCCAACGCAATACCCCAAACCCCGGCCTTTAGCAGGCTGGGGTTTTTTATTGCCCGTAAAATGCCCCGCTAACCCGACCAAAGGCTCTAAATCAGGGCTCGGCATTCGACCATGGTAGCGGGACGGATTTTTTTCAAATCACTAGACTGCACACCTTGCTTTCGTTACCCGAGATAAACCTCCATGTACCGTGATCGTATTCGCTTGCCTTCGTTGTTGGATAAAGTGATGAGCGCCGCTGACGCTGCCGCTCTGATTGAGGACGGCATGACCGTCGGGATGAGTGGTTTCACTCGCGCCGGCGAAGCCAAGGCCGTGCCGCACGCATTGGCCGAACGCGCCAAACTGACTCCGCTGAAAATCACCCTGATGACCGGCGCGAGCCTGGGCAACGACCTCGACAAACAGCTCACCGAAGCCGGCGTATTATCACGACGCATGCCATTCCAGGTCGATAGCACGCTGCGCAAGGCGATTAACGCCGGCGAAGTGATGTTCATCGACCAGCACCTTTCAGAAACCGTGGAACAGCTGCGCAACCAGCAGCTCAAGCTGCCGGACATCGCGGTGATCGAGGCCGTGGCGATCACCGAACAGGGCCACATCGTACCGACCACTTCGGTCGGCAACTCGGCCAGCTTTGCGATTTTCGCCAAACAGGTGATCGTTGAGATCAACCTGGCGCACAATCCGAACCTGGAAGGTCTGCACGACATCTATATCCCGACTTATCGCCCGACTCGCACGCCGATCCCGCTGGTGAAGGTTGACGACCGGATTGGCAGTACCGCCATCCCGATCCCGGCGGAAAAGATCGTCGCCATCGTGATCACCAATCAGCCCGACTCGCCTTCTACAGTACTGCCACCGGACATGGACACCCAGGCCATCGCCGACCATCTGATCGACTTCTTCAAGCAGGAAGTGGCGGCCGGACGCATGACCAACAAGCTGGGCCCGCTGCAAGCCGGGATCGGCACCATCGCCAACTCGGTGATGTGCGGCCTGATCGATTCCCCCTTCGAAGACCTCACCATGTACTCCGAAGTGCTGCAGGACTCGACCTTCGACCTGATCGATGCTGGCAAGCTGACTTTTGCATCGGGCAGTTCGATCACTTTGTCGGCTCGTCGCAATACCGATGTGTTCGGCAACCTGGAGCGCTACAAGGACAAACTGGTCCTGCGTCCACAGGAAATATCCAACCACCCGGAAGTGGTGCGCCGACTGGGCATCATCGGCATTAACACCGCACTGGAATTCGACCTGTACGGCAACGTCAACTCCACCCATGTCTGCGGCACGCGGATGATGAACGGGATCGGCGGTTCGGGCGACTTCGCGCGCAACGCGCACCTGGCGATCTTTGTGACCAAGTCGATCGCCAAGGGCGGCGCGATCTCCAGCGTCGTGCCCATGGTCAGCCACGTCGACCACACCGAGCATGATGTGGACATCCTCGTCACCGAGATCGGCCTGGCCGACCTGCGCGGCCTGGCACCGCGGGAGCGGGCTCGCGTCGTCATCGACAATTGTGTGCACCCGGACTATCGCCAGGCGCTGGATGACTACTTCACAGCGGCCTGCGCAATCGGTGGTCATACCCCGCATATCTTGCGCGACGCACTGAGCTGGCACATGAACCTCGAAGAAACCGGGCGCATGCTTGCCGTGTGAGGGAATACAGATAGCGGCTGACGCAAACACAGTTTCGTCAGCCTGCTATTGCCAAGCAGAAATGTGTTTAAAACTGTACTGCTGTACCGGTCTTTTCCTACAAGATTTCCCTACCTTTCCCAGTCAAAGGATCAATTTCGCACCATATAGGTGCGGATAGGTACAGTTGCCTCAATTTTGACCAGTACACCGCCTATTAACAGTTAACTGGTCCCTCACAATACAGGTGAACTGTATCTACAGGGACTGGCCAAACAAGAGGATCATTGGCATCAGTTAAACCACTACCTAATCCCGCCACAAGCGGAAGGATGCTAACCATGGAACGTACACTCAGTTCCGAACTGTTCTTCGAAGACACCACTGCAAAAACCCAGGCTTCCATGCCTCTGCGCGTTCTCGCCAACCTGATGTTGTGGCAGCGCCGCATCTCCAGCCGCCATCAACTGGCTCGTCTGGATTCGCGTCTGCTGGCTGATGCCGGGATTAGCGAAGCACAACGCTACGAAGAGCTGAGCAAGCCGTTCTGGCGCTAAGTAGCGTCGCTGGCTCTGACCTGCAGGGTCCACCGCCAGCAACCCGAATTGAATAAACAAAACCCGTCGTGGGAAACCACGATGGGTTTTGTCGTTTCAGGGCTTGGAAAATCCATACCAGTACAGTTTCTCGCACATTAGTTTTAACCAGTACACTTCGACAGCTACATATATCGTTTCTCCAAATGACTGTTCGAATCCATCACTGCCGGCCTAAAATCTAACCAGAACGTGGCGAACGCGGTATCACAGGCGTCTGATATCCAGACACTGCGCCACCCCCAATCGGTTCACCAAAGGAGTTACATCATGTCCCGTCTTCGCCTGCTCAGCGCTGCAGCCCTGCTTGCCGTGGCAGCCAATGCCCACGCCACCAGCTTCATCGTGACCACCGATGCCGTCGTGGGCGCACTCAAGGCCACCTCCGATGCGACCTCCGATGTCACGTCGTCCTTTCGCGATGACAAGATCGTGCGCGCTGCCCGAGACGACGCTGCCAGCTTCGTCGCCAGCGAAGGCGCCATCCGTGGCGTGAAACTGGAAAGCGCCCTTGACCACATCCGTCAGCAGGCTCCTCAGCTGAGCGCCACGGATGCGCAACTGGCCCAGGCCATCCTGACGATCTAAGCGACACCGTTCAGCGTTGAAACATTGGGACTCGCGCGTAGTGTCCCAATGTTTCAACGCTGGCTCTAGACCGGGCGTTGCGCTAGCCTTGAGACTCGCTTCCAGCTATCGAGTCTCATGCGTTTTCTTTCAAATTTGTTGATCATTCCGTTTTTCGCAACAGCCTGCTGGGTGGGTTCGGCACATGCCTACGACGCCTTCAACCTGTCGACACAAGGCATCGTCGCCACCGGCTACGCCACCACCATGGTGTCCGCCGCCCCCTTTGACCGTAAGCTGCTACTCGCCGCACAGGATGACGCTGCGGCGTTCATCGCCAGTGACGGCGAACTGCGGGGCGCGCAACTGGAGGCTGCCCTGGCCTATCTGCGCGACACCCGACCAAAACTTCATGCAAGCGACCTTGAACTGGCGCAGGCAATTCTCGTCCAATAGTTATCCTTATCTGCGGAGTCGTTCCATGCGTAGCCCCCTGATTGCTGCTGCCCTTGGCCTGTTGTTGCTGGCCGATGTGACCCAGGCGCACACCCTGGTCGCCACCAGTAACATCATCATCGATGCCTCCCGGCGCACCATTGATTTCACATCCGACACCACCACGTCCATTCGCGATTCGAAAATCATCCGCGAAGCCCACGACGATGCGGCCAGCTTCGTTGCCAGCGAAGGTGAAATTCGCGGTGCACAACTGGAAGCTGCCTTCGACACATTGCGCACCCGCGTCCCCGAAGCCCGGGATGCCAGTGATCAGGTTCTCGCCGAAGCCATCCTCGCACTGTGATGTCGCCTGTCGCCTGGCTGTTGGCCGGGGTCCTGTTGCTGCTTGGCAACACGGCCCAGGCTGGCCTGCAATTACAGCTCAAGACCCAAGGGCTGAGCCCTGCACAACAGCAGGCCAGTCAGGCGCTGCTCGATGAGGCCATGCTGGCATTGCCGCCGCGCTTCATCGAGCAACTCGACCGCAGGATCGACGTCGGCTGGATCGATAAGATGCCCGCCGATGCCTACGGGCAGGCGTCGCTGGTGTCCGAACTCGACCTGAACCGCAACCTGCTCGCCAGCCTCACCGACGGCAGCGCTGCGACCAAGAAAACGTATCGCCCCCACGGCACTGTGCGCAGGGAAATGCTGGCGACGGTGCTGCACGAACTCACTCACATCTATGACCGCTCGCGGCTGTGGCCAGGCGCGGAGCGCACGCTGATTCAGCGCTGCACCCGGCGTAACAGCAGCTCAGGGCTGATCGGCATGCCCGACGAATGTCGCGGTCAGGCCGATCGACGCTTTACCCTCAGCGACGACCCACGCCTGCTCGACCTTGCCGGCTGGCCGCAGTACGTCGGCCGCCGGGGCGAGCGCGAACAGTACAATCGACAAATTGCCCGCAGCCCGGACATCTACGAGACGAGCAGCCCCAAGGAGTTCGTCGCGGTCAACATGGAGTATTTCCTGCTCGACCCGAGCTACGCCTGTCGCCGTCCTGCGCTGTACCGCTACTACCAGGACCATTTCGGCTGGGCGCCTGCCGCCAAAGACACCTGCGGCAAATCCTTTGCGTTTCTCAATGCCGGCAACGACTTCGCCAAACAACCCCTGGGCCAGGTCGACCCGGAACGGGTGTACGCCGTCGACTATCTGCTGGCCGAAGCCAACCAGAATTGGGTCAGCCGCTGGGGCCACAGTATGTTGCGCCTGGTGATCTGTGCACCCGGTCGGCCACGCGGGCCGGATTGCCGGCTGGATCTGGATCAGCATCTGGTGCTGTCCTACCGCGCCTTCGTCGGTGATGTACAGCTGTCGAGCTGGGACGGCCTGGTGGGTAAATACCCGTCGCGCCTGTTTGTCCTGCCGCTGGCTCAGGTGATCGACGAATACACCAAGACCGAACTGCGCAGCCTGGCCTCGGTGCCGCTGAACCTGTCGCGCAACGAAATCGAAGACGTGGTGGAGCATGCCGCCGAGATGCACTGGAGCTACGACGGCAATTATTTCTTCCTGTCCAATAACTGCGCGGTAGAAGGATTGAAACTGTTGCGCAGCGGCACCAACAATTCGCAGCTGGTCGGGCTGGACAGCATCATGCCCAATGGTTTGCTGGAAGTGCTCAAGGGTCGCGGGCTGGCGGATACCAGCGTGCTGGACGATCCTCGCGAAGCGCTGCGCCTGGGTTATCGCTTCGACTCCTTCCGCGATCGTTATCAAGCGATGTTCGACGTGCTGAAGAAGCACCTGCCGATCAAGCAGGAAAAGGTCGAAGACTGGCTGGCATTGAAAGCCGACGAACGCCGGCAATGGATTGACCGGGCCGACTTGCGCACCAGTGCGGCATTGCTGTTATTGGAGCAGGCCGCCTTTCGCCAACAGTTGGTACTGGCCCAGGACGAAGTGAAACAGCGCTATCTGGGCGCACGTGAATTGAAGAACGGCGGCATGGACAAGGCCAACGCGACCTTGCAGCAGATTCTCGCCAACAGTGGCTTTCTCAGCCGTCCGGCGGAGTTGCTCGGTACCGGAGGTTATGGCTTGCCGCAGCCGAATGAATGGCAACGCCTGGAATCGGAAAGCAGCCTGCGGCAGAAACAGCTTCAAGCGCTGACCGGCGATCTGGACAAGGAAGTGAGGGCGCTGCTCGAACCGAGCCGGGCGGCCGAGATGGCCGCCAATGAAGCCAACCTGAAGCAGGTTGGCGAACATTTGAGAAAGTTGCACAAAGCCGCGGGCGGGCTGGAGTTGCCCTGAAAGCGAAAGATCGCAGGCTTCAGCTGACGCGGGCTTTTCGTACACCGTCGGCCAGCGCCGCGCACAGGCTCAACACACCGTCGACCGCCTGGGCCGGCGTCGAAGCATTGGCGATGTGATCGATCAACGCCGACCCCACCACCACACCATCCGCCAGGCGAGCGATGGCAGCCGCTTGCTCCGGTGTACGGATGCCGAAACCGATGCTGATCGGCAGATCGGTGTGGCGACGCAGACGGGCAACCGCTTCTTCAACGTGGTCCAGCGTTGCCGCGCCCGCACCGGTCACACCGGCAACAGACACGTAGTAAACGAAGCCGGAACTGCCGTTCAGTACGGTTGGCAAGCGCACGTCGTCGGTCGTCGGCGTGGTCAGGCGAATGAAGTCGATACCCGCGGCCTGGGCCGGATCGCACAACTCGCCGTTATGCTCGGGTGGCAGGTCGACCACGATCAGGCCGTCCACGCCGGCCTCTTTGGCGTCGGCAATGAAACGTGGCACGCCATACATATGAATCGGGTTGAAATAGCCCATCAACACCAGCGGCGTGTCGGTATTGCCTTCGCGGAACTCGCGAACCATCTGCAGGGTTTTCGCCAGGTTTTGCTTGGCACCCAAGGCACGAATGTTGGCCAGCTGGATCGCCGGGCCATCGGCCATCGGGTCAGTGAAAGGCATGCCCAACTCGATCACGTCGGCGCCAGCACCGGGCAAGCCTTTGAGGATCGCCAGGGACGTGTCGTAGCTCGGGTCGCCAGCGGTAACAAAAGTCACCAGCGCGGCACGGTTCTGTTCCTTGAGTTCGGCAAAACGTGTTTGCAGGCGGCTCATCAGTGTTTCTCCTGCTTGGACTGCTCTTGTTGAGAATGTTCCATGTGGTGCATCACGGTTTGCATGTCTTTGTCGCCACGACCGGACAGGTTGACCACCATCAGGTGATCTTTCGGCAAGGTCGGAGCGCGCTTGAACACTTCGGCCAGGGCATGGGCGCTTTCCAGTGCAGGGATGATCCCTTCCAGGCGGCAGCATTTGTGGAACGCGTCGAGGGCTTCGTCGTCGGTTACCGAGGTGTACTGGACACGGCCGATGTCATGCAACCAGGCGTGTTCCGGGCCGATGCCTGGATAGTCGAGGCCGGCGGAAATCGAGTGAGCGTCGATGATCTGGCCATCGTCGTCCTGCAACAGGAACGTCCGGTTACCGTGCAGCACGCCCGGTACGCCGCCGTTCAGGCTGGCGGCGTGCTTGCCGGTGTCGATGCCGTGACCGGCGGCTTCAACGCCAATGATGTCGACGCTTGTGTCGTCGAGGAACGGATGGAACAGGCCCATGGCATTGGACCCGCCGCCGATGCACGCCACCAGGCTGTCCGGCAGGCGGCCTTCCTGGGCTTGCATCTGGTCACGGGTTTCCTTGCCGATGACGGCCTGGAAGTCGCGAACCATGGCCGGGTACGGATGCGGACCGGCCACGGTACCGATCAGGTAGAAGGTGCTGTCGACGTTGGTGACCCAGTCACGCAACGCTTCGTTCATCGCATCCTTCAGGGTGCCAGTCCCGGCCACCACCGGGATCACTTCGGCGCCCAACAGCTTCATGCGGAAAACGTTGGCTTGCTGGCGTTCGATGTCGGTAGTGCCCATGTAGATCACGCAATCGAGGCCGAAACGCGCGGCCACGGTGGCCGTCGCCACGCCGTGCATGCCAGCGCCGGTTTCGGCGATGATGCGTTTTTTGCCCATGCGCCGCGCCAGCAGGATCTGGCCGATGCAGTTGTTGATCTTGTGCGCGCCGGTGTGGTTCAACTCTTCGCGCTTCAGGTAAATCTTCGCGCCGCCGCAGAACTCGGTCAGCCGCTCGGCGAAATAAAGCGGGCTTGGACGACCGACATAGTCGCGCTGAAAGTAGGCCAATTCCTCTTTGAATGCAGGATCTTCCTTGGCCGCTTCGTATTCGCGGGCCAGCTCGAGAATCAAAGGCATCAGGGTTTCAGCGACGTAACGGCCACCGAACGCGCCAAACAGGCCGTTGGCGTCGGGGCCGTTGCGCAGATTAGTCTGGGTCATGGGTCGCTCCAGTTGAATGCGTGAGATGACAATGGACTTAACTCTACCCCTGACGCCTCGGGCTGAAAACCGATAAGATTGCCACAACCTGTCAGGAAAACTCACAGATCCCATGAGCCATGACCTTCCCCCGCTGAACGCATTGCGTGCCTTTGAAGCAACCGCCCGCCTGAACAGCGTCAGTCAGGCCGCCGAACAATTGCACGTTACCCATGGCGCAGTCAGCCGGCAACTCAAGGTGCTTGAAGAACACCTTGGGGTGAGTCTTTTCATCAAGGATGGACGCGGCCTTAAACTCACAGATGCCGGGGTTCGATTGCGCGATGCCAGCGCCGAAGCGTTCGAGCGTTTGCGTACGGTGTGCGCAGAGCTGACCCAAAGCGCCGCCGACGCGCCGTTTGTACTCGGCTGCTCAGGCAGCTTGCTGGCACGCTGGTTCATTCCGCGCTTGGGAAGGCTGAATTCGGACCTGCCGGACTTGCGCCTGCATCTATCGGCCGGTGAAGGCGATCTCGATCCTCGTCGGCCGGGGCTGGATGCCCTGCTGGTGTTTGCCGAGCCACCTTGGCCGACGGACATGCAGGTCTACGAATTGGCGAGCGAGCGGATTGGCCCGGTAATGAGTCCGCTATTTGCCGGCTATGAAAGATTGCGAGAAGCACCGGCCACAGCGCTGCTGGACGTGCCATTGCTGCATACGACCTCTCGCCCACAAGCATGGCCCAGCTGGGCACAACAAAATGGAATCGACGCCAGAGCACTGAAATCAGGTCAGGGGTTCGAGCATTTGTATTACTTGCTGGAAGCGGCAGTGGCGGGGCTGGGCGTGGCAATTGCCCCTGAACCGCTGGTGGCCGAGGACTTGAAGGCCGGCCGCCTGGTCGCGCCCTGGGGCTTCAGTGAAACCCCGGCGCAACTGGCGTTGTGGCTACCCAAGCGCGCCGCGGACGGGCGCGCCCGGCAGTTGGCGCAGTGGCTCAAGAACGAACTGCGCCAAACCGATCATTCGCCGCGCTTGAACAACAGATAAGCAGCGAGCAAACCCAGCGCACCCACAGCGACACCCGCTGTAGTCCAAGGGTGTTCCTGGGCGTAGTCCCGTGTGGCGATCCCGGTTTCGCGGGTTTTGACTTTGACTTCTTCGTACGCGTCGCTGAGCAGGTGGCGCGAATGCTTCAGTGCGTTTTCGGCGTTTGTTTTCAATACTTTAAGGGTTTTACGCGACTCGTCCGAGGCGTCGTCCTTAAGGCTTTCCAGAGACTTGAGCAAACTCTCGATCTCGGCTTCCATGCTTTGCAATGAGGCTTTACGTAAAGAAGTGGTGGCCATGGTGGCTCTCCTGCATTGGTTGAGTTGCGTGTGTTGGTTGGGACTTCAGAGGTTCGAGAAAGTGCAGTAAATCTGAACTTCAACGTCAGATTAGCCGACAGAAGTAATAAGAAAATCACTGCTAGGCTGTAATCAAACCCTGAGGAGAACGCCATGACAGATCATCACACCTACAAGAAAGTCGAGCTGGTCGGCTCATCCGCCAGCAGCATTGAAGACGCCATCAACAACGCCTTGGCCGAAGCCAATAAAAGCCTCAAGTACATGGAATGGTTCGAGGTGACCGAAACACGTGGGCATATCAAGGACGGTAAGGCTGCCCATTTCCAGGTGACGCTCAAGGTCGGATTCCGAATTGCGAGCAGCTGAGTTTGAGCTAGTCTTCCGAACTGGCTTGCTGGCCGAGTGCCATAGGGATTGGCAATACGCTACACAAGAACATCCGGCTGATAGCCGGATGCCCCCTATTGATCCGACCAGAGAATACGATAGATGAAGAAGCTTATTTTAGCGGTAGTTTTGCTGACCCTTGGGAGTACAGCCTTCGCTCATGGCAAGTCATGTGAAGAGCTGAAAGCCGAGATCGCCGCAAAACTTGATGCCAAGGGTGTTGCTGGTTATTCCCTGGAAATCGTCGATAAAGGCACTGGTGCTGATGGGAAAGTCGTCGGCACGTGTGAGAAGGGTACCAAGGAAATTGTCTACAAGAGATAGCTGATGCCCACGAAAAATAGGAAAGCCGACACAATGACGTCGGCTTTTTTGTGGGCGCCGCTCGAGCGTCAGCCTTTCATGACCTGCGCCAACAGCTCATAGGAATGCACCCGATCGGCATGTTCGTAGAGGTCACAGGTAAAAATCAGCTCATCGGCCTGGGTCTGCTCAATCAGCACTTCCAGTTTGGCGCGGATCTTCTGCGGGCTGCCGACCATGGCCAGGCCGAGGAAATCTGCAACCGCTTCCTTCTCATGAGGCAGCCACAGGCCGTCCATGGTTTTCACTGGCGGCCGTTGCACCAGGCTCTGGCCACGCATCAATGCGAGAATCCGCTGATAGACCGAGGTCGCCAGATAGTCGGCCTGCTCGTCGGTGTCGGCGGCTACCAAAGGTACGCCGAGCATCACGTAGGGCTTATCCAATACTGCAGAAGGCTTGAAGTGGTTGCGGTAGACGCGAATCGCCTCATGCATGAAGCGCGGTGCGAAATGGGAAGCGAAGGCATAGGGCAAACCGCGCTCACCGGCCAGTTGGGCACTGAACAGGCTCGAACCCAGCAACCAGACAGGGACGTTGGTGCCGGTGCCCGGCATCGCAATAATCCGCTGGTCGGGGGTGCGCGGGCCGAGGTAGCGCATCAGCTCGGTCACGTCTTCGGGAAACTCGTCGGCACTCCCGGAGCGCTCACGACGCAACGCGCGAGCAGTCATTTGATCGGAACCGGGAGCGCGACCCAGGCCCAGATCGATTCGGCCCGGGTACAGACTTTCAAGCGTGCCGAACTGCTCCGCGATGACCAGCGGGGCGTGGTTGGGCAACATCACACCGCCCGAGCCGACGCGAATGGTCGACGTGCCGCCGGCCAGATAACCCAGCAGCACCGAGGTCGCCGAACTGGCAATGCCATCCATATTGTGGTGCTCGGCGACCCAGAAGCGGTTGTAGCCGAACTGCTCGACGTGCTGCGCCAGGTCCAGGGAATTGCGCAGCGACTGGGCCGCGCTGCCGTTCTCCCGCACGGGCACCAGATCGAGGGTCGAGAATTTGATATCGGACAGTCGTTTCATAAGCCTGCTTCTCCAATTGAGGGCGCAGGTTTTTTCTTACAAACGAAAACCTGCCGAATCCATAAGCGTGCTTCATGCAATGAGGGCATATACCCGAGTTTCAATAGCTCAGGCGAAATTCCGGCAAAATGAGGCATCAATTAGAATGCGGTGAACTTTGCAGCACCATCTATCCTCAGAACCCTAGCAACCGAAAACCACGAAGGCGCGACGATTCGCGCCGGATCTTGAGGAGGCAGACATGGCTATCACGAAGAAAGCATCGGCTCATTGGGAAGGTGACCTGAAAACCGGCATCGGCTCGATCTCCACGGAAACCGGTGTACTCAAAGAAGCACCCTACGGCTTCAAGGCGCGTTTCGAAGGCGGCAAAGGCACCAATCCGGAAGAGCTGATCGGTGCGGCACATGCGGGCTGCTTTTCCATGGCGTTTTCAATGATTCTCGGCGATGCCGGTCTCAAGGCTGACAGCATCGATACCCAAGCCGAGGTCACTCTGGACCAAGTGGAGGGTGGCTTTGCGATCACGGCGGTGAAATTGATCCTCAAGGCTAAAATCCCCGGGGCGAGTCAGGCGCAGTTCGAGGAATTGAGCAACAAGGCCAAAGAAGGCTGTCCGGTGTCCAAGGTGCTGAATGCGAAAATCAGCCTGGATGCGACGCTGGTCAGCTAGATCTTCTGTTGCACGTTAAAAGATCGCAGCCTTCGGCAGCTCCTACATGGGTTGAGTGACCCTGCAAGAGCTGCCGAAGGCTGCGATCTTTTTTGGGCTGCACCAAACTTGACTGATTAGACTGTGGTCGAATAAATGACAGCAGCAAAAACGCATCCACGTGCGCGCTGCCCTCAAAGGAGCTTCAACCATGAAACGTTTTGCCTTGGCGATTATCTGTAGCGCGCTGGCCACATCGGCCCTGGCGGCACCGAAATCCTGTGAAGAACTCAAGGCCGAAATCGAAGCCAAGATCCAGGCCAACAACGTCTCTTCCTACACCCTGGAAATTGTCACCAACGATGAAGTGCACGATCAGAACATGGTCGTTGGCTCGTGCGCAGGCGGCACAAAGAAAATCATCTACCAGAAAAACGACCGCTGATTCACCTCACATGAGGCAATAGGACTCTCGGTCTTCTGCGACGATTTCACGCTTGGCGTTGTACAGGCGAGCGCCAGGAGTGAAAGCGATCGAACGGCCTTCCAGCACATAACGCTGGCCGGCTTCGAAATGATCATAGTGGATGGTCAGGTAACACAATCGTTCCGTGGGACCGTTCATCATGCTCATGCCACCGCCCCCTCCGGGCACTTCGAAGTCGAATCTGACGATCAGCTCATGGCTACCGGGGGTGACCTGGAAAAAACGCCCGTCGCGCAATCGCTGCTTATCCAATCGTTCGGCCATCAACAATTTGTCGTTGGGGAAGGGTGTAGAAAACTCCACCCAGGCCATCTGCGGATTAACCGCCGGCAATGGGCTCTGGCAGCCGGCAACGACACTTGCAGCCAGTAATAGCATTGACCTGCGCATGATGAATTCCCAAGGGTGAGGGTCCTTCAGGATAACGCCGATCAGGTGCGTTGGCAGCCAGCCGGTGTCCCTTGGCCAATCACTTTTCGCTGTTGATCATAGAGCTTTGCCCACGGCCGGAAACCGATATTCCCGGCTTGCAGCTGATACCGCTGGCCAGCGTTGAAATCCTTGAATTTCACGTTCAATTGACAATCACGCCATAGCGGCTCGGCATCGGGACCGATATTGGTAGGCGCGACAGCGAACTGGTAACGCACCGTCAGCTCATGGCTACCGGGGTGGACCTCGAAGTAGCGCTTGTCGGTGGCGACCTTGTCATCGACTTCCAGCGCTTGCAGCGCTGTATCTTCTTGCTGCGAATCCAGGTCGATCCACGCTTGGGAGGGATCATGGCGAGGTAATCCGAAACCGGCACAACCTGTCAGCAACAACAGGCTTCCTGTCAGCATCAACGTGCGCATAGCGGAGCTCCAGTCAGGCGGGATAGTCTTGCGGGCAGACTTTCCAGGGATGATTCATTTTGATCAGGCCGCTTCCAAGCCTTGGGTTACTTGATCGCGTTTTACGCATTTTGTTTCCAGGCATGTTGTTTTTGTTGCTCAATGGTTGCACGAGCGTCAGCTATTACGGCCAATTGGCCAGTGGTCAGCTGCAATTGCTGCGGGCACGGGAGCCGGTTTCCAGCGTGATTGCCGATCCCGGTCGCGATCAGCAATTGCGTGCGCGCCTGGCTCAATCACAAAAGGCCCGGACGTTCGCCAGCCAGCATCTGCATCTGCCGGACAATCAGAGCTATCGCCTTTACGCCGACATTGGCCGGCCATTCGTCGTCTGGAATGTGTTTGCCACGCCGGAGTTTTCCCTGACGCCGCAGAACCATTGTTTCCCCATTGCCGGCTGCGTCGCCTATCGCGGTTACTACAGCCAGAGCGCAGCCCGCGGTGAAGCGGCCTTGCAACGACTGCAAGGTATGGACGTGTCGATCGGCGGTGTCGAGGCCTATTCGACGCTCGGCTGGTTCAACGATCCGATCATCAGTTCGATGATGGGTTGGGGCGACGAACGGCTGGCGACATTGATCTTTCACGAACTGGCGCACCAGCGCCTGTATGTGAAGGACGACACTGAGTTCAACGAGTCTTTCGCCTCTTTCGTCGAAAAGGAAGGCACTCGCCAATGGCGCGCATTCCGTGGCCTGGCGCCGGACGATGAGGCGCAGGCGCAGCGACGCGAGCAATTCCTTCAGTTGATCCTGGACACCCGCCGGCAGCTCGAATGGCTGTACGCCCTGCCGCTGCCCGCTGACCAGATGCGTCATCGCAAGGCGGCAACGTTCGAGCGTCTACGCGGTGATTATCGACTGCTGCGTGACACCCAATGGGCTGGGGACCATCGCTACGATGCCTGGATCAATGCGCCGATGAACAATGCCCGGCTGTTACCGTTTGGGTTGTATGACCAATGGGTGGCGGCGTTTGCCGGATTGTTCCGGCAGGAAGGCGGGGACTGGGTGAAGTTTTATGCGGCAGCCGAGAAGTTGGGGGCTCTGCCGGTTGAACAGCGTAAGGCGGCTTTGGAAGGTTTGGCGGGCCCCAGGAATCCTGGTGACTGATAGGGCCTCTTCGTCGGAACGCCGCCCGGACCAAACCCTGTGGGAGCCGGCTTGCCGGCGAAGGCAATTTAACTACCGCTGCAAAAACGCCTGATGCAACTCATCCAGCGTCTCAAAGTGATAGGTCGGCGCTTCTGCGCTCAGCTCTTCACGGCTACCAAAACCGTAGCCCACCGCCGCGGCATCCAGCCCATTGCTCCGAGCGCCGATCAGGTCGTGTTTACGATCGCCGATCATCAAGGTGGTGCTCGGGTCCAGGCCTTCTTCGGCCATCAGATGGGCGATCAGCTCGACTTTATTGGTACGGGTCCCGTCCAGTTCGCTGCCGTAGATCACCTTGAAGTGTTTTGCAAAGTCGAAGTGCCTGGCGATTTCCCGGGCGAAGATCCAGGGTTTGGAAGTCGCGATGTACAGCTGTCGCCCTTGCCCGCCGAGGGTTTCCAACAACGGCGTGACGCCGTCGAAGACACGGTTCTCGTAAAGGCCGGTGACCTTGAAACGCTCGCGGTAGAAGTTGACCGCTTCCCAGGCTCTGGGCTCGTCGAAGTCGTAGAACTGCATGAACGCCTGCAACAACGGCGGGCCGATAAAGTGTTCGAGCTTGGTCAGATCGGGTTCATCGACCCCCAATTTGCTCAGGGCAAACTGGATCGAACGGGTAATGCCCTCGCGCGGATCGGTCAGGGTGCCATCGAGGTCGAATAAAACGGTTTGATAATGCATGAAAATTCCTGAGCAATAGCGGGACGCTTTCCGTTAACAGGCGCCTAGATCTGGTCGTAGCCTTCGGCCAGATGCAAATCCTTGAGCTTTACGTAATTCGCCGCGCTGTAGGTGAAAAAGGCTTTTTCCTTGTCGGTCAGCGTACGGATCTGTTTGACCGGGCTGCCCACGTAGAGGAAACCGCTTTCCAGGCGCTTGCCGGGCGGTACCAGGCTGCCGGCGCCGATGATCACGTCATCTTCCACCACCGCGCCATCCATCACGATGCTGCCCATGCCGATCAGAACCCGGCTGCCCACGGTGCAGCCGTGCAGCATGACTTTATGCGCGATGGTCACGTCATCGCCGATCAGCAACGGGAAGCCATCGGGATTGAACGGGCCGGCATGGGTGATGTGCAGCACGCAGCCATCCTGGACGCTGGTGCGCGCGCCCACACGGATGCGCTGCATGTCGCCACGGATCACCGTCAGCGGCCAGACCGAGCTGTCGTCGCCGATTTCAACGTCGCCGATCACCACTGCCGAACAGTCGACAAAAGCGCCTTTGCCGAGCAGCGGTGCGTGGTTCTGATACTTGCGAAGGGTCACGATAGGCTCTCTCTCTTTTGCCGATAGCTGCGGTCGACGTCGATTGTAATTAAGATGGGCCAATGTTTCTTCCAGCGTTTCTTCCAGCCAAGGTGCCAACCGTGAGCGTGAACAACCCTCTTTTGCAGTCCTACGACCTGCCGCCGTTCTCGGCGATCCGTGCCGAGCACGTGCAACCGGCCATTGAACAGATCCTGGCTGACAACCGCGCCGCCATTGTCGAGATCCTCAAAGCCGAGGGCAAACAACCGACCTGGGCCGGCCTGGTGCTGGCCATGGACGAACTCAACGATCGCCTCGGCGCGGCCTGGAGCCCGGTCAGCCACCTGAATGCGGTGTGCAACAGCGCCGAACTGCGTGAAGCCTACGAGTCCTGCCTGCCCGCCTTGAGCGCCTACTCCACCGAGCTGGGCCAGAATCGCGAGTTGTTCGAGGCCTTCGAAGCGCTCGCCAACAGCCCGGCAGCCGCCGGTTTCGATGTGGCGCAGAAAACCATTCTGGAACACTCCCTGCGTGACTTCCGCCTGTCGGGTATCGACCTGCCGGAAGCCGAACAAAAGCGTTATGCCGAAGTGCAGAGCAAATTGTCGGAGCTGGGCAGCCGCTTCTCCAACCAGTTGCTCGACGCCACACAGGCCTGGACCAGGCACGTCACTGACGAAGCCACCCTCGACGGCCTGACCGATTCGGCCAAGGCGCAAATGGCCGCAGCAGCCCAGGCCAAAGACCTGGATGGCTGGTTGATCACCCTGGAATTCCCAAGCTACTACGCAGTGATGACCTACGCCAAGGACCGTGCCCTGCGCGAAGAAGTCTACGCCGCCTACTGCACCCGTGCGTCGGACCAAGGCCCGAATGCCGGTCAGAACGATAACGGCCCGGTCATGGAAGAAATCCTCGACCTGCGCCAGGAACTGGCCAGACTCCTGGGTTTCGCCAGCTTTTCGGAGTTGAGCCTGGCCACCAAAATGGCCGAATCCAGCGACCAGGTCATCAGTTTCCTGCGCGATCTGGCCAAGCGCAGCAAGCCGTTCGCCGCCCAGGATCTGCAACAGCTCAAAGCTTATGCCGCCGAACAAGGCTGCCCGGACCTGCAAAGCTGGGACAGCGGTTTCTACGGTGAAAAACTTCGCGAGCAGCGCTACAGCGTTGCCCAGGAAGCCCTTCGTGCCTACTTCCCGATCGACAAGGTGCTGGGCGGTCTGTTCGCCATCGTCCAGCGTCTGTATGGCATCGAAATCGCCGAGCAGAAAGGCTTCGACACCTGGCACCCGGATGTTCGCCTGTTCGAAATCAAGGAAAACGGCCAGCACGTCGGTCGCTTCTTCTTTGACCTCTACGCCCGCGCCAACAAGCGCGGCGGTGCCTGGATGGACGGCGCCCGTGATCGTCGCCGCACCGCCCAAGGCATCCTCCAGAGCCCGGTGGCCAACCTGGTGTGCAACTTCACCCCGGCCGACAGCGGCAAGCCAGCGCTGCTGACCCACGATGAGGTGACGACGCTGTTCCACGAATTCGGTCACGGCCTGCATCACCTGCTGACCCGCGTCGAGCATGCCGGCGTATCCGGCATCAACGGCGTAGCCTGGGATGCGGTCGAGTTGCCAAGCCAGTTCATGGAGAACTGGTGCTGGGAGCCGGAAGGCCTGGCGCTGATCTCCGGTCATTACGAAACCGGCGAGCCGCTGCCTCAGGACCTGCTGGAAAAGATGCTCGCGGCTAAGAACTTCCAGTCCGGCCTGATGATGGTTCGCCAGCTGGAATTCTCGCTGTTCGACTTCGAACTGCATGCCACCCACGGCGACGGCCGCAGCGTGCTGCAAGTGCTCGAAGGCGTGCGCGACGAGGTCTCGGTCATGCGGCCGCCGGCCTACAACCGGTTCCCCAACAGCTTTGCGCATATCTTCGCCGGCGGTTACGCGGCGGGCTACTACAGCTACAAATGGGCGGAAGTGCTGTCGGCGGATGCTTTCTCGAAATTCGAAGAAGACGGCGTGCTCAATGCCGCCACCGGTCGCGCGTTCCGCGAGGCGATCCTGGCGCGCGGCGGTTCCCAGGAACCGATGGTGCTGTTCGTCGACTTCCGGGGACGGCCACCGTCGATTGACGCACTCTTGCGCCATAGCGGCCTGAGTGAGGTCGCGGCCGCATGAGTGAGGGACCTGTGATTACCAAAAGACGCTTTATCGCCGGGGCGGTCTGCCCGGCTTGCAGCGAGCCGGACAAGTTGATGATGTGGACCGAAGACCAGGTCCCGCATCGCGAGTGCGTGGCCTGCGGTTATTCGGACACGCTGAATGAACAGGGCCTGTCAGTGCCCAAGGAATTGGGCACAAGGGTCAACACCTCGGCGCTGAAGGTGCCGGACGCCAAGGTTCAGGCCGTGCAGTTTTTTCCGAACCCCAAGCTGAAGAAAAAGCCTGACGAGCAACACTGAGAAAAAGCCCCCTTCCAGCCTTTTACGGGGTGGAAGGTGGCCTCCAGCAACCACCCTCTCCCCGCGCTGCACGCCCAAGTTTTTTGCTGAATCGATTCAACTTGATACTTAGCCTGCTATCATTTGTTTCCAGATTTTGCAGTCGCCTGTCCCCGGTCTTCCACGACCCGCATTGCTGCCAAAACCAAAGTCGTTCCACGAAACGGCTGACAACCATTATTGCCTGATGAGGTGCCCCCCATGTCTGATCAAGATCGAGACAACCCGCGGCGTGAATTTTTACGCAAATCCCTGACCTTGATCCCGGTGGTCACCGTTGCCAGCACCGGTTTGGGCAGCACGGTCCTGATGGCTGCGCCTGAAGCGGCGCCCGCCAGCCCCGCCAAGCCGCCCGCCAGCACCACGGCGTATGAACCCGGGTATTTCACCGTTGAAGAGTGGGCATTCATCAAGTCTGCCGTTGCTCACTTGATCCCGAACGATGCCCAAGGCCCCGGTGCGCTGGAAGCCGGAGTGCCTGAATACATCGACCGCCAGATGAACACTCCCTACGCCGCAGGCGCGTTGTGGTTCATGCAAGGGCCGTTCAATGCAGACGCCGCGCCGGAAATGGGCTGGCAGAGCAAACTGGTGCCCAAAGACATCTATCGCTTGGGCATCGCCGCGACGGATGCCTGGTCGAAAGCGCTCAACGGTAAAGTATTTGCCGAGCAAGACAGCGCTACCCGAGAGGATTTGCTCAAGCAATTGGAGGCAGGCAAACCTCAGTTCGACAGTGTCCCGGCCAAGATATTTTTCAACCTGCTGCTGCAAAACACCAAGGAAGGGTTCTTCTGCGACCCGATCCATGGCGGCAATAAAGGCATGGTCGGCTGGACCATGATTGGTTTTCCAGGCGCCCGCGCCGATTTCATGGATTGGGTGGAACGCAACGAGCAATACCCCTTTCCGGCAGTTTCAATTCGCGGCGAGAGGGCGTGAGCATGGCAACGGTAATGAAGAAGGTCGACGCAGTGATCGTCGGTTTTGGCTGGACAGGCGCGATCATGGCCAAGGAGCTGACGGAAGCCGGCCTCAATGTGCTGGCACTGGAGCGCGGCCCCATGCAGGACACCTATCCCGACGGTAATTATCCACAGGTGATCGACGAACTTACCTACAGCGTTCGTAAAAAACTCTTCCAGGACATTTCCAAGGAAACCGTCACCATTCGCCACAGCGTGAACGACATTGCGCTGCCGAACCGCCAACTGGGCGCCTTCCTGCCCGGTAACGGTGTGGGCGGTGCCGGTCTGCACTGGTCCGGCGTGCACTTTCGGGTCGACCCGATCGAGTTGCGTATGCGCAGCCACTATGAAGAACGCTACGGCAAAAACTTCATTCCCAAGGACATGACCATCCAGGACTTCGGCGTCAGCTATGAAGAGCTGGAACCATTTTTCGATTATGCCGAGAAAGTCTTCGGCACCTCGGGTCAGGCCTGGACGGTGAACGGTCAACGGGTCGGTGAAGGCAAGGGCGGTAATCCGTATGCCCCGGATCGCTCCAATCATTTCCCGCTGGAATCGCAGAAGAACACTGTTTCCGCACAGCTGTTCCAGAAAGCGGCCACCGCAGTGGGCTACAAACCCTACAACCTGCCGTCAGCGAATACTTCGGGCCCCTACACCAACCCTTACGGCGCGCAAATGGGGCCGTGCAACTTCTGCGGTTTTTGCAGCGGTTACGTTTGCTACATGTACTCCAAGGCATCGCCGAACGTGAATATTTTGCCGGCCCTCAAGCCGTTGCCGAATTTCGAGTTGCGGCCCAATTCCCACGTGCTGCGGGTCAACCTCGACAGCACCAAGACCAAAGCCACCGGCGTGACCTATGTCGACGGTCAGGGCCGGGAGATCGAACAGCCGGCGGACCTGGTGATCCTCGGCGCCTTCCAGTTCCATAACGTGCGGCTGATGTTGCTTTCCGGCATCGGCAAGCCCTACGACCCCATCAGCGGCGAAGGGGTCATCGGCAAGAACTTCGCCTACCAGAACATGGCCACGATCAAGGCGTTCTTCGACAAGGACACCCACACCAACAATTTTATCGGCGCCGGTGGTAATGGCGTGGCGGTGGACGACTTCAACGCCGACAACTTCGATCACGGACCTCACGGCTTCGTCGGCGGCTCACCGATGTGGGTCAACCAGGCCGGCAGCCGACCGATCGCCGGGACCTCCAATCCGCCGGGTACCCCGGCCTGGGGCAGTGCCTGGAAACGCGCCACCGCCGATTACTACACCCATCAAGTGTCGATGGACGCCCACGGTGCGCACCAGTCCTACCGCGGCAACTACCTCGATCTGGACCCGGTGTACCGCGATGCCTACGGCTTGCCGCTGCTACGGATGACCTTCGACTGGCAGGAAAACGACATCAAGATGAACCGCTTCATGGTCGAGAAAATGGGCAAGATCGCCGAAGCGATGGGGCCCAAGGCCATTGCCGTGATCGGTAAAAAAGTCGGCGACCATTTCAACACCGCGTCTTACCAGACCACCCACCTCAACGGTGGCGCGATCATGGGCACCGACCCGAAAACCAGCGCCCTGAACCGTTACTTGCAGAGTTGGGACGTGCACAACGTGTTCGTGCCTGGCGCCTCAGCTTTCCCCCAAGGTCTGGGCTACAACCCAACTGGCCTGGTGGCTGCATTGACCTACTGGTCGGCCCGGGCGATCCGCGAGCAGTACCTGAAAAACCCCGGCCCGTTGGTTCAGGCTTAAGGAGCGATGACCATGAAATCAGTAGTTATCGCTACGCTGGCGCTGCTCGTTTGCGGCTCGATCAACGCTGCAGACGCTGATCAAAACCTGATCAAGCAGGGCGAGTACCTTGCCCGTGCCGGCGACTGCGTGGCCTGCCACACCGCCAAGGACGGCAAACCCTTCGCCGGCGGCCTGCCGATGGAAACACCGATCGGGACGATCTATTCCACCAATATCACCCCGGATAAAACCGGACTCGGTGACTATAGCTTCGAGGACTTCGATAAAGCAGTCCGCCATGGCGTCGTCAAAAACGGCAGTACGCTGTACCCGGCCATGCCGTATCCGTCCTACGCACGCGTCAGCGAAACCGACATGCAGGCGTTGTACGCCTATTTCATGAAAGGCGTAGTGCCCGTGGCCCAGGAAAACAAGGACAGCGACATCCCCTGGCCCTTGAGCATGCGCTGGCCGCTTGCCGGCTGGCGCTGGATGTTTGCCCCGGCCGTCGAGGAGCATAACGCCACCCCTGGCGCAGATGCCGTGGTCAGTCGCGGGGCGTATCTGGTGGAAGGCCTCGGACATTGCGGCGCGTGCCATACGCCGCGTGCCCTGACCATGCAGGAAAAAGCCCTGGATGCCGGGCAAGGCAGCGCGTTTCTTGCAGGCAGTGCGCCCCTTGAAGGCTGGATCGCGAAAAGTCTGCGGGGCGATCACAAAGACGGTCTCGGCAGTTGGAGCGAAGAGCAACTGGTGCAGTTCCTCAAGACCGGTCGCAGCGATCGCAGCGCGGTGTTTGGCGGCATGAGCGATGTGGTGACACACAGCATGCAGTACATGACCGATAACGATCTGACCGCGATAGCCCGCTATCTCAAGTCCTTGCCGGCAAAAGACCCTGACGATCAGCCGCATCAGTACGACAAGCAGGTCGCCCAGGCGCTGTGGAACGGTGACGACAGCAAGCCTGGCGCGGCGGTGTACATCGACAACTGCGCGGCCTGCCATCGTACCGATGGCCATGGCTACACCCGCGTATTCCCGGCGTTGGCGGGCAACCCGGTATTGCAGTCGGACGATGCCACGTCGCTGATTCACATCGTGCTCAAGGGCGACACGGTGCCTGCAACCCATGGCGCACCCTCGACCTTTACGATGCCCGGGTTCGCCTGGCGCTTGTCGGATCAGGAAGTGGCGGACGTGGTCAGTTTCATCCGCAGCAGCTGGGGCAACGGTGGCTCACCGGTCAAGGCGAGCGAAGTGGCGGACCGGCGCTCGAATGATATGAAGACCACGTCGGGCGACGACCTGGGGCAAGCGACCCAAAAGAACTGACTGCCCAGCGGCACTAGCCAGATCAACAGCGCCTCTATACTGTATATAAAAACAGTATAGAGGCGTTTTCATGTCCATCCCTCTTCCCCCGCGCGGTCGCGGCACCGCCACCAACCCGCACAACCGCTTCGCCCCGAGCCGTTCGGTGGCCGAAGATGACGGCTGGTATCAGGAAGCGCCGATGACCCAAGGCACGGAGGTGCGGATCGAGACGGCGAAAACCATCATCACCCGCAATAACTCGCCGGATTTGCCCTTCGATCGCTCGATCAATCCCTATCGCGGGTGCGAGCACGGTTGAGTGTGTTGGGTGATTGGTACATTTACTGGAAACGGCTTCCCAGTCGCTGGCCTCACCGGGCGGACAACCGCACCGTAGAGCCTCGCACTGATGATTCTCATCGGCGGTGGGAGCATCACCCTCGCCCTACCGGTCGAGCCTCGGACCAATACACCATCAACAAAAATCTGCTCCTGGCTTGTGACCTTGATCTCTGGTTGAGGTGACGACGACAGCGGACGCTGTCAGGTAATCACTTGTCAGCGTGAGCTGACGATAGGATGCACGTCACCGAAGGTGATCAAGATCCAGGGCAAGAGCGAAGGGCTTTTCTTTGGGGCGGTATTTGTTGAAGGAACTTCAACGCTGATCTTCTTCAACGGGAACTACCCGCAAGCTCCGCTTGCCACGTAAAAGCAGATCCATCGGTGCGATTGACCCTCTCCTATATCATACGTCTCAATTCGATCCTGATCTAACAAACGCCTACGCTTATTCGATCCGTGCATATCAGGGTGCTACCTGTCGTACCGCGTTGCTCGCGCTCACCGTAGACCCAGCACACCGAAGGTGAAAGACTCGGAATTCATATCACACACTCAGACAGGCACTGCATGGACGTGAATTTTCAGCTACAGCCCGTGGACGGCGAAATCGTAGTGATTGAGGACGACCCGCTTCTACGTAGCTTGATGCTGGAAATCCTGGTGGAGGTTGGCGCTCATTGTGTAGCGTTCGGCACCGCTGATGATGCACTGACCCACATGCTTACGTCGGACACCCGATGTGCACTCGTTATTGTTGATCATGGCCTACCGGGAAGTATTCAAGGGGCTGAACTGGCGGCGCTTGTCCGTGGTAGGTGGCCTGAGATACCGATAGTCATCACAAGCGGCTGGACTGAGAGTTTCATCGGGTTACCCGCCAATACCGACTTCCTGAAAAAACCATGGACGCTTGAAGGGTTGGTGATGGCAGTCGCCAAACTGGTTCAGCCCGGTGTCCCCATTAACAAAGTGGAGTGACGCTACGAGCGTAGCAATGTAACCAAGGCCGATTTCCAGGTTTCAAGCCCCCCGCCGCCAGCAGGCTTGCACCGTTGGGCGAGTCTATGAGCTGACCCAGGAACATAATCTGGCAACCCATGCCCGTCTCAAATTTTTTTAGGCACCTTGGCAATCATCTGGAAACTGGACTCGGTTCTACTGGAGGTATTGAACGGCGTGAGACTGGGGTCTATGGAACGTCGATATTCGTGGAAATAACCTGCACCTCTCCAGAGTGCGAAGCCCCACAAGGCCATCTGAGGCTGTGCTAGCCCCTTCCCGCTACAGGGGTGGCTCTTGCAATGCTACAGCGCCTCCTATGTGGCCTAGGGAAGCTCGCAGGCTATATTACAAGTGTAATATGACGAGTCTAATGCTATAGATGTGACAAAGCCCACTCTAGGCGGGCTATTGAATGCACCGATGGGAGTAATCAACCCTTGTTCCAGTGACGCTTGACAGTGGCAATACCCAGCGAGAGCGCCTTAGCAGTCTGTGCCTGTGTCATGTCTTCAGCCTTGCAACGGAGTACATCCTTAGTTGTGGCGATGGCTTCAGGTCTACCCAGCACCTTCCCTTCAGACTTAGCACGGGCCAATCCAGCCTGGGTGCGTTCGATCAGCAAGTCACGTTCAAACTCAGCTACGGCCCCCAGCACCTGCATGGTCATCTTGCCTGCTGCTGAGGTCAGGTCTACACCGCCAAGGGCGAGACAGTGAACACGAACGCCTACGGTGGCTAGATGCTCGACGGTCTGACGGACATCCATCGCGTTACGTCCAAGACGGTCAAGTTTGGTGACGATCAGCACGTCCCCGCTCTCCATGCGCTCCAGGAGCTTCTGGAAGCCGGGGCGCTCCTTGGCGGCAACGCTCCCTGAGATAGTTTCTTCAACTACCCGGCTGGCTTGCACATCGAAGCCAGCGGCCTTCACTTCCTGCACTTGGTTCTCAGTGAATTGCAGGGCGGTGCTGACACGGCAGTACAGGAAGGTGCGGGACATGGCGGCTACTCCTTGGGATCGTTTAACGTGGTATCAGCATAACAAGTATCAACAACTACAAGAAGCCTATTTAAATGATACCGAATACCGCCTGTCTGGAAGGTATCATTTATCGGTCGTTTGATGACACCCAACTGGCACAGGTGAAACAGGAGCAAGAGCATTTTCTGTCTGGGTGTATGTATGAGAATCAACCTCAACTGGGATTAACTCTCAACGGGTGAAAGCACCGGGCTCGCTTGCACTGTTCTGGGTAGTTTCCAGCGGTGGAGCCATTTTCGATGGACCTGGGTGGGGCTGCACTGTTGAAAACTAGCGTTTGGCTGAGGGTGAGACAACTTCACAGACCGTGTTCGGGCGAAAACTGGAATTCCAACAGTCTCCAGCTTGTCAGCGCGTCAGCCCAAGCCCCGTAAACACTGGGTTGTAGAGAAGGTAGCCTGAAGCGGCGCTTCCATGGATGTCCTGGGAGGATAGGTATTCACCTACTTTACATATGGTTATTCGAGGTTTCCAACGAGGTTATTTCGCAGGCTCAATCGGGAGCGGAGCACCCAGCGTAGCGCGAAGTGTGCGAGGAACTAAACTGAGGGGTTCGCTCTCCCTTGAGGCTACCAACATGAGCGTCAAATCCTTCGTTGCACTGCTCATCTTGATTGGGGCGATTTGGTTGGTCGCGGTGTGGACGGTGGTAGTCTGGACGGGGTTTGCCTAAAGGAGAGATGCCCATGGACGGTGATGACTGGATGGTGGCGCTGGGGGTTAGCGTGCTGGTGGGGATTGCGTTGGTGCTGATGGCGGTGACGATCTTCGTTGGCTTCGCTGGGTAGCTCCGCGAGCGAAAGCGATGTGACTCACCAGGGGAGCGGGTCACATTGCTCATACGCCAGCGTATGGCCTGGGAGAAGCGTCGGAGGGATGTCCGGCACGTAGTCAGTGTCCAGCTCATCGGCGAATGAGCGAGCGTCAGCGAGGAAGCTAAGGGACGGACTGGAGCGTGTAGGCATTGGCAGAGTTGCCAAGATGACTACAGGGCTACGGGCGGGAACAGTGCCTACGGCCTGGAGGAAGGCTTCAGCAGAAGCGCCATGCAACACATCGAACAGACCTTGTAGTTGCACCGGTGTCACGAAGTTGTCCGGCAAGTATTGGATCACCTCGTCCATAGTGTGAACGGATAGCCAGTCGTAACAGCCAGTAGCATCGAGACGGTCACTGATGAAAGATTGAACTGCGTTCATTACCGGGATCAGGTCAGGACGGTGTTGAGCGTGGCGAGACAACTCCTGATACAGCACTTCGAACTGAGACCACTTGCGGGTCTCGATCTTGAATCCGCTCTCTTCCTTTCCTTGCACAACAAGCTTGAGCGCTTTCAAGGCTGGAGTTTGCATGTCATCCATACCTTCGAGCCAGAGGCGATGTTGCTCAATGGCTGGGTCAAGGTGATCCCGTAGCCAAGCCAATGTTATTACACGTTCTCTAGGCTTGATTCCGGCGATCTTGACAGCTTGGGCCACTACGTCTGCACCAATGAAACGGATGATACCGGCGATGATGGCTGATTGCTTGGTGCCCTTCTCGATCAGGTATCGAGACTGGAGCTTGTTGCGGTCGATGCTCAAGCCTGCACCGTAGTGAGCGTTTCCATGGGCTCTGTTCATGGCCATCGGTGCGACGACTAGATTTTGTGGGTGGTAGAGGCCGATATTGTCCTCGCCTTGAGCTGGGCAAATGTGGGATAGCTCGTAGGTGCGGGATTCTCCGTATTGGCAAGCCTTGAGCTTGAACGCGTAGAGACGGTATAGCTCGGCAAGGGATTCAGGAGCGTTCTGTAAGCCTGTGAAGATCTCGTATGTACCGGCACGGGAGGCTTCGAAAGCTAGTTGCTTCATGAAAGCGCTATCGGCTGCCTTCTCTACGTATTTGATACGGCGCTTATCAGCGGTAGCCTTGTCCTTGCACGGACGACTACAGAAGATGGCTTTGGTACTGGTGGTGCGGAAGCGTTTCTTGCAATGTGGGCAAGTTGGACGGCGCTCGGCCTTATTCTTTACGGGTACTGCTGCTTTCATTAAATGCTCCGTCTCGGCAAGCGGTTGGTTTTGGATTGGTTAGGGCGAATTCATGGCGGCATTTGCCGCAGCAGAAGCCTTCAATCTTGATTCGTTGGAACTTGGTAGAGCAGTTACGACAGATGAGCTGTTTCATGCGTTGAACTCCTGTGGTGGAACGGTTGGTTTATGTGCCTGGTAGTGCTGATGCAGGGCCTGACACGTAGCGGAGCAATATGGCGTTGGCTCCGCCAGGGTGTATATCCGTCCGCAATAGCGGCATGTGCATACTTTCATCGGTGAATCCTCTTGGAAATGGGATACGTTTGTGTGCTCTCGCACACGGTGGGCTGTCCACTAAAATATGGTTCCAGCCCTTGTGTTACTTGGCCTGTAGCGATGTATTACGGCGTTGCCGAATAGCATAGAGAGGTGTCACAATTCCTCGGCCATGATTTCAGAACAGAAGCACTCGACATACCAATCGTTACCCCTGAAGTCGCACGTATAGAGCGAAGAGTTGATACGATAAATGCCAGTGATGAATTGGGATTCAATCTTGACGATGTATCCAGGGTTGTACTCGGCATTAAGCAACGCTTTGAACTGGACACCTCTACGACGTCTCTTGTCCTTGGGTAGCATTCGACCATCAGCAGAGGTGAAGAATGGCACATCGATCAATCCAGTCTCTTCACTCACAATAGGGGCGAGAGTCTGGTTTTTAGATAGCAAGCCGTTCACGTCTGATACATTGAGTACACCGCCTGAGACATTGAACTCCATGTTATTGGCTTCGCAAATTTCCTTGAGTGCTCGAAGCGGTGAGCCGGTGAGTGGATATCCAAACATCGTAGTCTTGTTCAATCCCTCACCAGTGTATGCACCTCTTGCGAGACCAGGGCACTTGCTGCGAATCTCTTCAATAACATCGAGGTTGGTTTTGCCAGGGGCTACCATCTGTTTCAATCGGACATGATTCAGGTCGGTATAACCTTCGCCCATAGTAAGTTCAGTGACGAAGTCAGTCCCTCTCTTGACGGTCGAGCATTCCACGATGTTACCCTCTACAAGAACGAGAGCACCAGCTACGCCCTTATACCCAGCACTGAATTTGCAGTAGAGGTATTCGCTCTCCAGCATGTTAATGTGATCGGGGTTCAGGTTGTAAATCTCGATTGTTGCGGTGTTAGCGCCACTACGCTTGTTGTCCGCGTTTTTGGTGATCCGCACACGGATTTGCAAGGATGAATCAATGATGAATCCCGTTCCTGTGTTGGTGTCGCCGATGGTGAGTTGATATACTCGGTCCTTTTGAATCATTGTCTATTCCTCATAGCCTTATCGATTTTCAAATCAATGCGCTTCTCGACGTAATCTTTCATACTGGATCTCTCATCGGCGAATTGCTGTTGGATGGTGTTGTATTGGGCGCGGGTGATTTCATCGGTGTAGCTATTGGCAGACAGTTCTGAAAGTTCGCTATACCGTAGTGCAGCATCGTTTGTGTGCTGAAACAAATACACGGTGAGGAAACTCCCCACCGCAATCTGTAGCATTGCACCAATAGCGATTGCCTTGATGATTCCGTTCACTCGTGATCGCTCCCTTGTGCAGCAGCGGCTTCACGGAATGAATCTTGAAATGCTTCTCTGGCAAGTTTCTTCACTGGATCGCGTAGACTTCCGACCAAATCATCACTGGTCATCACACCGGTGCCGGTAACATTGATCTCGATCTTGTCGATGGTTACCGGATTCAACATAGCTTGTTGCCACATTGCTCTTTGAGCAGGGCTATTCTCACCGGTAGGATCTGTAACAGACTGGCGAGTTCCAAGTGCACGATCAAGTTGATCAGGTTGAGTTCTCAACTCTGATTGAGCCTGTGCTCGTTTAGCCTCAGCATCCCCACTCATCCAGGCGGTGTTTTCGTCTGTGCCCTGGTACACGCCCTTCATGAAGTTCCAAGTTTTGTCTAAAACGTTTCCATCTGTGCCAGAGGCTTGTCTTGAGAACATGCCAGCACTGGTGAAGCGATCAACCAATGTATTGAATCCACGAATCAATGTGTCTAGCTCGCGCATGGTGTTTGTTAGGAACTCGCCAAAACTCAACTCTTTGAGTGCGATATTCAACTGACCGAGTGGCAAGAAGATGCCATCCAGGTTTTCTTTCAAAGTATTGCTAGACTTGGAAAGTTTATCGAATACACCTTGAGCCTCGGTAGAGCCTTTGAGGAAACGTCCGAATAGGCTATCTTTGCCTTCGGTGAATCCAATTAGATCTTCGATAGCCAACGCTACGCCACCAATAGCCAATGCCACCAGGCCGAATGGGAACGCTGCAAGTCGTGCAGCCGCTGCGAGTGTAAACAACTGAGTTCCGGTGAGACCGAACTGTGCAGCCAGGTTAGGCATGACACTCAGAAGCTTCCCGCTAACAGTAACCAGTGCGAGGATTGGACGAGAAAGCATCTCGAAAGCACCGCCCATAGACTGGAATGCCGGTTGGTTACGGTTGAACGCGTTAGCAATAGCACCAAAGAAATCACTTGAAATCTTGTCGAATCCACCCTGGCTGAAACTTGCAATGGCACTGTTGCGGCTATTCTCTGCACGGGCCTGTTGAGCCGCTGTAGAGCGTTTAGCAGCGTCAAGGGCTCCACCTTTGCGTGCCTCTTCTGCGAGTGTCTCAGCGAAAGCTTTGAGCGCGTCAGATTTGATTAGCCCCTTCTCCATCGCCTTGAAGAGTTCAGCTGTGGACATCTTCTGCGATTTGGCGAAGAGAGCAATGGCCGCTGGGAAGCGTTCGCCAAGTTGCCCTTTCAATTCTTCAGACATGATCTGTCCCTTGTTCATCATTTGCTCTACAGCGCGTAATGAACCTTTCATATCGTCAGTGCCGAGACCCATTACACGACCATACTCAGTCATAGACTTGAAGATATGTTCCGATTGATCTTGGCTGAATCCACTCCCGTTACCGGCTGCAATCATTTTGGTGAGTGCAGGAGACAATTCCAGCGCGTTGAATCCGATGTCTTCGGCCATAGCTGCCAGGCGTTTTGATGTAGCCTGTCCGGCCTCTGGTGAGCCTGTCACAGACATCAGGGCCATTTGGTTGCCTTGTTGTTGCTGGTTGGTACGGTTGAGGTATGTAGCGCCAGCCAAGGCCCCTACGCCACCGAGTGCACCCATTGGCAAACTGTAGCCACCGCCAAACCCTGATGGTCCAGCTGGGCGAGGACGTCCAGACACACGACTGTTAAGGTCGAGCTTGATTCTTACTTCGCGTTTGATCTGTGCCAATACTGAGGCAATCTCTGCACGTAGGTGTTGACGGTCGATGGAGAGTTTCAGTTTCGGTGTTTTGATTGTCACTGTACCGAGACGGGCACTCACCGCTTTCAATGTACGAGCGGCATTGCGAAGCAACTTGGCTTGACTGATATCGGCGTTCAAGTGCAGCTTGAAGCGCTGTTCTGTCTTGGCCTTCCAGCCACGTAGACTGGCTTCAGCACCTTTGAAGTTTAGCCCCACCTTGGTGATTACTGTTACATTGCCCAGCTGTGTACGAAGTAGCGCACGTTGAGCCAATACTTCAGAAATGTTGATCTTGATGTTGTTCAAACGGATCGGTGTACGATCCAAGGCCATTGCAAGCTTACCTTTGACAAGGTCGAGGGCTGCTAGATCAACATGGAAGTTCTTGAAGGTGATCTTGGCATTCATCGCCTTATCAAGTTGTGCACGAAGAGCCTTGCCGTCGAGTGTCACCTTGATGTTGAACTTGCGGTTAGCAAGATCGGAGAAGGCGCGTAGCTTCGCTTCTACAGCTGATAACTTCTTCTCAAATGTGATTAGGGTACGGTAGTCCGCTTTGAACTTCAACGTACCCGTTAAAGTTGCTACGTTTTCGGTAAGACTCATGTTCGGCTCGCCCCTTCACGAAGGCTCAAGCGGCGTGCATAAAGATCATCGACAATCGATTCAAATCGTTTTAGCCCACGTCCGTGGTATACGACTTCGACACCAGAGAGATATTGGTTGTGTGAAGTGATATATTCACTCAGAAGACTCAAGACGTTACGACTACCTCGAACAGTCAAGATGGTGCTATCACTGGTGAAGGCAAACCAACGGTGTGAGAAGTCTGAAGCGTGTTCGCTGCGACGGGTTACATAAGCATGGGCCAGGCCCAAGAAGGCTGTAACGCTTGCGGGGTGTGCAACTTTGTAAACTGTGAAGTATTCAATCGACCCTTTATTCAGGGTTTGTTGCGATGTTGCTGTCTCTGACATTTACAGCCCTTCTCTGGCTCTTTTGATTGTTTCCACCAACTTCTTGGCACGCTCACCAGCGGCCTTTAGTTCAAGTAGCTCCATGGCTGCTTTAAATGCCGCCACAGCCCCTTCTGACGCTTCCTCGTCTACTGGTAGCGCCTCTTTAGTTACAGCCTCTACAGCAGCCTCAGAGGGGCTTGTAGCGATAGTGTCTTTTGCAATAGTGTCTCTGGCGTATTTCTCGCGAAGTAGCAGTTCCGTACCCGACAGTGTGGCCGAGTCGAGTTGTGGAGTAGGCACAGCTACTTTCGGTGAGTATTTTTGTTTCAGGATTTCTTCGGTGTTCATTGTGCAGCCTCATACTTGGCGAATCGTTTCATTGCTTTCTCTTGGAGTCGGATGGCCATGAGTTTGACGATATCAGCCAATAGCTGGCCGCGTTGCTCGTTGACATCAATACCCTGTGGAGCGTTATCCAGCTCCTGAAGAACAAGCTGTTTGACACGGAGCCTGAGAGCGATGGCTGTTGGCACTGTCTGTTCAGGATGGTCGTGAAGATACTGATGTGCTGCGAGAGTGATAGTTTCTTCAGTCTTTGCGAGGTCGATCACAGTGATTTTCCTTCGGCAGTTAGACGACCGTCTTCGATGAGCTTCGCTTTCAATGCAGCTCTTGAAGCGGCGAGTTCGTTACGTGTAGTTTGTTCCAGCGCCTGGCGAGCTTGTTCGGCTGCTTCTTTCTCGGAGCGAGCTTTAGCCGCGACTACCATTTGCACCTGGCGTTCTACTTCAGCATCCAAGTCTGCTTCCAACTTGGCTTCCAAGTCGGTGCGGAGTTTGGCGTAGATGGCTTCCAAGTCCTTCTGCTGGTCTTTAGCTGGCTTCACCATGTATAGGCGAGTGAAGTGCACCTGGAGACCATCAAACACTTGCACAGCGCGAAGGGACGGCGTGTCTTCCATCAGCGACCATCCAGCCGAGGCTAACTCATGGTGCTTGTGTAGAAGTTCTACGGTGTCCTTGATAACGAACTCGACGATAGCGCCGGACAGGTTGATATGTGGAAGCTCGATATGACGCTCATAGGCAAACTTGGCGTTTTCGCACAAGAGTTGGTATTCAGATTCGCTGAAGACGAATTGCATCGGTGTTTGTGTTTCTTTCATTTCATTATTTCCTTCGTGGGATTGGATCTTATGTTGTTGTGTTGGTGTTGCGGTTTGTTGCTTGGCAGCTCTGCACGACCTTTGGCGACATGCACTTGAGCAATGTTTACTACGGACGGTGCGACTACTGTAGCGAGTGCCACATGTCTCACAGAATTGAAATACTAGGGCCATAGGGGGCCACCTCCTGGAATAGAGTTGTCACGGAAAGTTGGGGATGGGTTGGGATGTCACAGTTAGGATCGAGAACAAAATGAAGGCCAAGATGGTTTAGGTCTTGGCCTAAGTGTTGCCCACGATGGCTTGTTGCGTTTGAAATTGGGTCGAGTTAACAGGACTTGTTCAGAGACTGTTCCCTCTCAGCAAATGGCCCATGCGGCTGTTCGCATGGAAAAGGACTTCGTTTATGGAAGTTTGGCCAGGGTGACAGGTAATCCAGTCCTGTCGTGCAAGTAGCTGGCCTCCAGACTTGCGGCTGGAGAGTCAAAGGCATTCTGAAAACCTTCGGCCTACAGCAACACCCGACGCAAGTTACCGCTTGGTCCGGTGTAGATGTTCGTTGAAATCTTAATTCGCAGGAACGACGAAAACGAACTCTGATTCACGTCAGGTCCGGTGCAGATGTTCTATGAAATTTGGGTTTGTGGAACGGTGACGCGGTGGGCGGTACTGGAATGAAATACAAACTCCCATTCCTCACTCTATCTTACCACGATATTTGGTCCCTGTCTATAGCTTGGCACGACATTTGCATATCTTTCGGCAAACAAGCGTTTGAAAGGGTCGTTCCTGCTGGGTCGCAGCACCTCGGCAGGAGCAAATTTGTTTGCTCTTCTACTGTGTAACCATCTTACCACGAAACGGCCAAAAGTCAAGTTATTTCTCATGAAGTCAAGCGGTTTCTGACGATTTGGCCGCCTGATGCTGATGAATGGCGTAATCACCCCATGATCGGCTGCCGGATTCACCGTTCCGGCTTGGCCAGCACTAGTGGCACTGGGCTATCTAGGGTGATCTCCTTGAGCGATTCCAGCTCGTCCGGCGTGAACGTCTCCACCTTGCTCCCAGGAACACGGGCCACCTTACCAGCGATCCGGGTAGACGTTGCTGGCGCCTTGAACCGGTTGTCGTGCGGAACGGTGATGGTGGCTTGGAACTCGACCACCCTGCCCTTGAGCGCGTCCTTGACCACTGTCGTGAGGGTCTTGGCATCGAAGTCGATCACCAGCTTTGCAAAGATGCTGGTCAGGTAGCGGTTGATTCTCGCCCTCTCCAGCGCGGCGGCCTCGGTCTTGTCGTTCAACATCCAATCCACACGCCCACCGACGTCCAGTCCAGCGATGCTGAAGGCGTCTTCTAGCTCGGCCAGTTGCGTTTCAGCCGTTGCTAGCTTGGCTCTCGCCTCCCGGTCGTCCTTCTTGGCCTTGGTGAGCATGTCCAGTAGAGCGGATTGCTTGTCGTGGTTGTCTTCGTCCATGAGGCGCTGTTGATTCTGTTCTGTCCGCGTAGCGATCTTGGTTATCAACGCCTGGAGAGCGTCACGTTCCCGGCGAAGGGTCTTCAAGTCTTCACTGCCTGCCATGAAGTAGCTCTTTAGATTCGTCCAGTGCTCGAACTTGAACAGTAGGCGGCGAAGATGCTCACCTCGAATACTTCGAATTCCCGGCACTGTGCAACTGTTGGTCATGCTGTTGGTGCACATGAAGTATTCCTTCCCACTCTTGAACTGGAAACGGACACTTCCACCGCAAGACTTGCACTTCACCAAACCACGATAGATGTTTAAGTTGGAAGCATCCTGCCTCCCTGCGAATGGTTTCCGCTGGCTAATGACTGCCTGTACTTCGGCGAATAGATTCTTGTCTACAACAATCGGGTAATAGTTGGACAGCACTCTGTCAGTCGGCATGTTCTTGCCTGCTGCTTCGCTGAAGTTGGTTATCGTGTGTTCACCGATCAAGCGACGATTCTTCAGGAGGTATTGCAGCTGGTGAATCTTCCAGCTCGAACCAAACTGGCTATTCACTCTCCTGCACGTCTCAGACAGGCCATATTGCAGCGCCAGCGTGAACAGCGCTCGAATCTGGTCGGCGATGGCGTCTATTACTACAAACTTCGTCCGAACGTCTCCCACACGTTCAACCTTGAGCCACTGAGCTACCTTGTCCGTCGTGATGGCGCCGGTTGCCTCCATGGCCTCGTGGTTTGTCCTCCAGCCCTTGCTGGCGAAGGTGCTCTTGCGTTCGGATTCCTTGTTGGCCCGGTCCAGCTCCACGATCACTGGCAATAGGTCGCTCATGTCGAGCGGGCCAGACTTGAACAATTGCAGCTTGTCCGCGATGCCTATCTGTAATCCTGCACGCCGGATCTCAAGGAAGAGGTCCAAGGCATCTGACAACCCCATTCTGGTCATCCGATCGATGTTCTCAAAAAGGAGGATTGAATCCTTAGGAATGTCGCCAGACTTTGCACGGTTGATCACCTTGCGTAGCTGACCCTCGTGGGCGTTCTTACCTCGGAAGCTGGTCACGCCTGGATCAGTGATTTCCTCCACCAGCTGGAAACCGTAGTGACGGCAGAACGCTTCCTGTGCCTCGCGCTGACGTTCCTCTGTCGATTTCTCGCCCTGGATCACGGTGGACCATCTCATGTATGAATAGACGCCAGTCATTCGGGCTCTCCTACGGTATCTGTACGAATCACAGATTATAGCTGCATTTATTGTTACGCACGGCCCAGCCATGCCTATTGGGACCTGTCGCCGGGGCTGGATTTCGAAACCAAGCTGATCGCCAAGACCAACGCCGCGCAGGTGTTGGAGGAGCAACTCTCCAGGCGCGGCTATCAATGCGCGCCGATCAACCTGGGCTCCAACACCGATCCTTACCAGCCCATCGAGCGTGAACACAAGATCACTCGCAAAACCCTTGAGGTACTGCTGCGTTACCGCCATCCGGTGACCATCATTACCAAAGGCTCGCTGATCCTGCGCGATCTGGACCTGCTGGCCGAACTCGCTGAGCAAAGGCTGGTGGCCGTCATGATCAGCCTGACCACCCTGGACGACGAGCTCAAGCGCATCCTCGAACCCCGCGCGGCTGCGCCCAAGGCCCGATTGCGAGCGATCAGGGTGATGCGTGAAGCGGGAATCCCAGTGGGGGTGCTGTGCTCGCCGATGATTCCAATGATCAACGACAGCGAACTCGAAAGCCTGCTCACCGAAGCCCATGGCGCTGGCGCACAAAGTGCGGCCTACATGATGCTGCGCCTGCCCCTGGAAGTGGCGCCGCTGTTCGAAGAATGGCTGGCGGCCCATTATCCTCAGCGTGCGGCCCATGTATTGAGCCTGATCCGCCAGAGTCGTGGCGGTGAGCTCTACGACAGCCGGTTTGGCAGCCGGATGCGCGGCGAAGGTCCATTTGCCGACCTGCTGGCGCAACGCTTTGCCAAAACCATCAAACGCCTGGGGCTCAATCGTCGGGAAGGTTTTAATCTGGACTGCACAGCCTTCTGTCCGCCGGGGCGTCAGATGTCATTGATTTGAGGGTAATTGATCTATGGTTGAGTAGAACGAAACAGGCATCATATTGAGTCTGGTCACGTTTTTTGTGACCTGGAACACAGGTACTAGAGCGTTTCATTCAGTTTCAATTAAGTTTCGGCAGCTACCTTGTTCATCGAGTGACTGACGGGTCGGGCGCTTCGACCTGGATGTTTTTTAAACAGCCACTGGCTTCACATCGGATAAAACGGGAAAATTCCCTGACTGACTCCGCCAAAGAGGATGAATCATGAGTGACAAGGATAAACAGCCGTTGGCTGCGTCGGCTTCAGCCCCACTGGAGGCGGAAACCGCCGATGCAGCGCTGCAGCATATCGTTGACGGCTTTTTGCATTTTCATCACGAAGTTTTTCCACAGCAGGAAGAACTGTTCAAGAAACTCGCCACGGCCCAGAGCCCCAGGGCGATGTTCATTGCCTGCGCCGATTCACGCATCGTTCCCGAGCTGATCACCCAAAGCGCCCCTGGCGATCTGTTCGTGACCCGTAACGTCGGCAATGTGGTTCCACCGTACGGGCAAATGAACGGCGGTGTTTCCACTGCGATCGAATACGCGGTACTGGCCCTCGGCGTTCAGCACATCATCATTTGCGGACACTCCGACTGCGGCGCCATGCGTGCGGTACTCAACCCGCAAAGCCTGGAAAAAATGCCGACGGTCAAAGCCTGGTTGCGTCATGCCGAAGTGGCAAAAACCATGGTCCAGGAAAACTGCCATTGCGCTGACGAAAACGAAAGCATGCACGTCCTCACCGAGGAGAATGTGATCGCTCAGTTGCAGCATCTGCGCACTCATCCGTCGGTGGCCTCGCGCATGGCCAACGGCCAGCTGTTTATCCATGGCTGGGTCTACAGCATCGAAACCAGTGAAATCAAGGCTTACGACGCCGATCAGGGTTGTTTCCTGCCGCTAGATGGCAGCCATCCAATTCCCGTGGCGACGCCCAAAGCGCGCTTCTAAATCCTCCTAAGTATGGTTTAGCCGAGGTTGCCGACCGAGCAACCTGGCTTTGCCATGCCTGAAAAAAACTTCAGGAGAATCACCATGCGTGCAGCGCAACTAAAAACTGTTCTGCCACGGGAGCTGTTGGCTTCGGTGGTCGTGTTTCTTGTCGCTTTACCTTTGTGCATGGGTATCGCCATTGCTTCGGGGCTACCGCCCGCCAAAGGCTTGATCACGGGCATCATCGGTGGGCTGGTGGTGGGCTGGCTCGCCGGTTCGCCATTGCAAGTCAGCGGTCCAGCGGCAGGTTTGGCCGTTCTGGTGTTCGAACTGGTGCGCCAGCATGGAATCGCCATGCTCGGGCCGATTCTACTGCTGGCCGGCTTTCTGCAATTGGTGGCCGGGCGGTTGAAACTGGGTTGCTGGTTTCGGGTGACGGCGCCGGCGGTGGTCTACGGCATGCTCGCCGGGATTGGCGTGTTGATCGTGCTCTCACAGGTGCATGTGATGCTCGACGCCGTGCCCAAGCCTTCCGGGCTGGATAACCTGGCAGCCTTTCCGGCCGCTGTGGCCCAGGCGTTGCCATCGTTTGGATGGCAGGCGGGGGTACTCGGCCTGGCGACTATTGCCGTGATGTACCTGTGGGAAAAATTCCGCCCGCACTCCCTGCGCTTCGTTCCCGGTGCCTTGCTCGGTGTCGGCCTTGCGACAGTAGCCAGCCTGGTACTGGCACTGCAGGTCAAACGCGTTGAAGTCCCGGCCAACCTGGCAGAAGCCATCGACTGGTTGAAACCCGCGGACCTGCTCAACCTGGCGGATCCCACGCTGCTGGTCGCGGCATTTGCGGTGGCCTTCATCGCCAGCGCCGAAACCCTGCTCTCGGCCGCTGCTGTGGACCGCATGCACAGTGGACAACGTTCGGACTTCGACCGGGAATTATCAGCACAGGGTGTCGGCAACATGCTCTGCGGTTTGCTCGGGGCGCTGCCAATGACCGGTGTGATCGTGCGCAGCTCGGCCAACGTTCAGGCCGGCGCCACCACGCGTTTTTCAGCGATATTCCATGGCCTGTGGTTGCTGGCCTTCGTGCTGCTGCTGTCGAGCGTGTTGCAAAGCATTCCGGTGGCGAGTCTGGCGGGGGTTCTGGTTTATACCGGCTTCAAACTGGTCGACCTCAAGGCTTTCCGCGGTCTGGGCCGTTATGGCCGGATGCCGATGTTCACTTATGCGGCGACTGCCTTGGCAATCATCTTCACTGACTTGCTGACCGGCGTGCTGATCGGCTTCGGCCTGACCCTGGCCAAGCTTGCCTGGAAGGCATCACGCCTGAAAATCAGCCTGGTCGACCTGCCAAGGGACGGCGAAATGGAATTGCGATTGACCGGTGCAGCCACCTTTCTCAAGGTGCCGGCGCTGACACAAGTGCTGGGGACCATTCCCGCGGGTGCAACGGTGCATGTGCCGCTCAACAACCTGAGCTACATCGATCACTCGTGTCTGGAGTTGCTTGAGGAATGGGGACGGGCCAATGCGGCCAAGGGCTCGAAACTGCTGATTGAGGCGCGGGGGTTGAAGCGCAGGCTGGAGGGACGGTTGCGCACTACGTCCGGTGTAGGCTCAGCTACATAAATCGCCCTTTGTAGGAGCGAGCTTGCTCGCGATGGATTCAAGAGCGCCGCGTTTATCCAGTAAAAAACGCGTTATCGTTAACGACCATCGCGAGCAAGCTCGCTCCTACAGGGGCATGAAGATATTGCGTCAGGCTGCCGGTTGATCCAGCTCCAGGCCCACGCCCAGTTGGCGCGACAGGCATGGCCAGCGTTTCCACGCAGCACCGGTGTCCGGGCTGTTGAGTTTCTCGCGGTAGGCTTCCACCGATTCCAGCGCGAAACTCTCTTCGTTGAGCATCTCGTCGACGGCGTGATGTACCGCCTCATCCAGTTGGTTAGCGAATGCCTCACCGATCAGATGGTGCGCAATCAGGTTGGCCACAGTCATGTCCAATGGGATCAGTGGCTGGCCAAAATGCTTGATGTACAGGTCATTGACCTCTTCGACCAGGCGGTGCGCCAGATAGGCTTCGTCCAGCAGGCTATCCAGACCGACGTGACCGGCCATGATCGCCGGGGGCTGGAGGAAGAACTGCTCGGCGATTTTCAGCACCGGCTTGATCTGTGATTCGATGCCCGCTTCCCTGGCGACTTCATTGGCTGCATCCAGCAGGTCCGGTACTTGTTCGATATACGCGGCCACAAAACGCGTCATCACGCCGTTGGCGTCGACCTCCGGCAATTGGATGGCGGAGTGAAGGTGTGGCAGTTGGGTTTCCAGCTGACGCGTCAGCAGGCCGGTTTCGGCTTCATGTTGTTGGGCTTTTTGGATCTGCTCGCGCAATGCGGCGGTGTTCATGAAAACTCCAGGAAACAAAGGCAATGAAATAGGGAAGACATAACTTAGCTGCCTTATGAACAATGCTAAGACGCATTCTTCATAAGTGTTCCATCCTTGAGACACCTCCGTTATATCGAATGGTGACCACTGGTCTGCATCCTTCTCCATTCGTACCCTGGAACGCAAGTCCCAGCTGTTTCACACGATTTACGCCGCCACGTTGCGAGGTGCCAGTCGCTGTCTATACTCGGGTGGGAATGGAGTTAGCTGATGACGCCCGACTGCACGCGCAGCAAGGCTTGGCGATTCAAGTTCGTAGTCTGAAAAAGCCGCTCCCTTGCCGCAGGTGAAAGCCGGCGGGATAAAAAGAACGATAAGGGGAACCCGCAATGATGCGACATCCACATGTCTGGATGGGCCTCCTGTTGTGGTCGATTTTCAGTCCGGCACACGCCGCATGGACTGTAAATATGGCGCCTGGAGCGACTGAAATCAGTCACGCAGTATTTGACCTGCACATGACCATTTTCTGGATTTGTGTAGTGATCGGCATCATCGTCTTCGGCGCCATGTTCTGGTCGATGATTCTCCACCGCCGCTCGACCGGGCAGGTGGCCGCAAAATTTCATGAAAGCACCACCGTCGAAATCCTCTGGACCATCGTGCCCTTCCTGATATTGGTGGCGATGGCGATCCCGGCGACCGCAACCCTGATCAAGATGTACGACGCCACCGAGCCGGATATCGATATCCAGGTCACGGGCTATCAGTGGAAGTGGCATTACAAGTACCTGGGCCAGGACGTCGAGTTCTTCAGCAACCTGGCCACGCCCGCCGATCAGATCCACAACAAGGAAGCCAAGGGCGAGCACTACCTGCTTGAGGTCGACAAGCCACTGGTGCTGCCGATCGGCGCCAAGGTGCGCTTCCTGGTGACGTCTGCCGACGTCATTCACTCCTGGTGGGTGCCGGCCTTCGCGGTCAAGCGCGATGCGATTCCGGGGTTCGTCAACGAAGCCTGGACCCGGGTCGAGAAGCCCGGCCTCTACCGCGGCCAGTGCGCGGAGCTGTGCGGCAAGGACCATGGCTTCATGCCGATCGTGGTCGAGGTCAAGGAAAAGGCCGATTACGAAAAATGGCTGGGTGAACGCAAGGCTGAAGCGGCACAACTCAAAGAGCTGACCAGCAAGGAATGGACCCTCGATGAGCTCAAAGAGCGCGGCGACAAGGTCTATCACACCACGTGCGTGGCCTGTCACCAGGCTGAAGGCCAGGGCCTGCCGCCGATGTTCCCGGCACTCAAAGGCTCGAAAATCGCCACCGGCCCGATCAAGGATCACCTGAGCATTGTCTTCCACGGCAAGCCCGGCACGTCCATGGCGGCGTTCGGCAAGCAACTCTCGGAAGTCGATATCGCGGCGGTCGTGACCTATGAACGTAACGCCTGGGGCAACAACAAGGGCGACATGGTCACGCCAAAAGAAGTGCTGGAGCTGAAACAGGCGGAAAGCAAATGACCCGGTCTATTGCGCATCCAAGGAACCGGTCGGGGCATCGCGCCCCGGCCTGCCCAGCCCATCTGTTTGCAGGAGACAGGCCATGAGCGCCGTTATCGATGACCACGGTCATGCCACCGACCATGCCCACGGCCCCGCCAAAGGCCTGATGCGCTGGGTGCTGACCACCAACCACAAGGATATCGGCACGCTGTACCTGTGGTTTGCGTTCTCCATGTTCTTGCTCGGCGGTTCGTTCGCGATGGTAATCCGCGCCGAACTGTTTCAGCCGGGGCTGCAAATCGTCCAACCGGAATTCTTCAACCAGATGACCACCATGCATGGGCTGGTGATGGTGTTCGGTGCGGTGATGCCGGCGTTCGTCGGCCTCGCCAACTGGATGATCCCGTTGATGATCGGCGCGCCGGACATGGCGCTGCCGCGGATGAACAACTTCAGCTTCTGGCTGCTGCCGGCGGCGTTCATCCTGCTGGTATCGACCCTGTTCACCCCCGGCGGCGGACCCAACTTCGGCTGGACCTTCTATGCCCCGCTATCGACGACCTACGCGCCGGAAAGCGTGACCTTCTTCATCTTTGCCATCCACCTGATGGGGATCAGTTCGATCATGGGTGCGATCAACGTGATCGCCACCATCCTCAACCTGCGCGCCCCCGGCATGACATTGATGAAAATGCCGCTGTTCGTCTGGACCTGGCTGATCACCGCCTTCCTGCTGATTGCAGTGATGCCGGTGCTGGCCGGGTGCGTGACCATGATGCTGATGGACATCCACTTCGGTACCAGCTTCTTCAGTGCCGCCGGTGGCGGTGATCCGGTGCTGTTCCAGCACGTGTTCTGGTTCTTCGGCCACCCCGAGGTGTACATCATGATCCTGCCGGCCTTCGGTGCCGTCAGCTCGATCATTCCGGCCTTCTCGCGCAAGCCGCTGTTCGGCTACACCTCGATGGTCTACGCCACCGCCAGTATTGCGTTCCTGTCGTTCATCGTCTGGGCGCACCACATGTTCGTGGTCGGCATTCCGCTGGTGGGCGAGCTGTTCTTCATGTACGCCACGCTGCTGATCGCGGTGCCCACCGGGGTCAAGGTGTTCAACTGGGCCAGCACCATGTGGCAAGGCTCGCTGACCTTCGAGACGCCGATGCTGTTCGCGGTGGCGTTTGTGATCCTGTTTTCCATCGGTGGCTTCTCCGGCCTGATGCTGGCCATCGCCCCGGCAGACTTCCAGTATCAGGACACCTACTTCGTGGTCGCGCACTTCCACTACGTGCTGGTGCCGGGAGCGATCTTCGGGATCTTCGCCTCGGCCTACTACTGGCTGCCGAAATGGACCGGCCACATGTACGACGAAACCCTCGGCAAGCTGCATTTCTGGCTGTCGTTCATCGGCATGAACATGGCTTTCTTCCCGATGCACTTCGTCGGACTGGCGGGAATGCCGCGGCGGATTCCGGACTACAACCTGCAGTTCGCCGACTTCAACATGGTGTCGTCGATCGGTGCGTTCATGTTCGGTGCCACGCAGATCTTCTTCCTGTTCATTGTGATCAAGACCATTCGCGGCGGCACGCCGGCACCGGCCAAACCGTGGGATGGGGCCGAAGGCCTGGAATGGAGCATTCCATCACCGGCGCCGTATCACACCTTCACCACGCCGCCGGAAGTGAAATGAAACGCCTCGATCCTGTAGGAGCTGGCTTGCCAGCGAAGGATTCAACCCGGTGTGTCAGACATACCGCTTTCGCTGGCAAGCCAGCTCCTACAGGGTTATGCGTAAGGGTTAAAAATCATGGCTGACTCGATTTCGACGAAGAAGTTGGTCACGCGCCTGCTGTTGGTGGTGGTGACGATGTTTGTCTTCGGCTTTGCCCTGGTGCCGATCTACGACGTGATGTGCCAGGCGTTCGGCATCAACGGCAAGACTGCCGGGCAGTATGAGGGTGAACAAACGGTCGACACCTCGCGGCAAGTGCGCGTGCAGTTTCTGTCGACCAACTCCGCCGACATGTCCTGGGATTTCTATCCCAAGAGCGATGAATTGACGGCCAACCCGGGGGCGGTGAACGAGATGATCTTCATCGCCCACAACCCGACCGATCGCCCGATGAGTGCCCAGGCGGTACCGAGCATCGCGCCCAGTGCAGCGGCGGCGTATTTCCACAAGACCGAATGCTTCTGCTTTACCCAGCAGGTGCTACAGCCAGGTCAACGGATCGAGATGCCGGTACGGTTCATCGTTGATCGCGACATGCCCAAGGATGTGAAGCACCTCACGCTGTCCTACACGCTGTTCGACATCACCGCCCGACATCCACCGGTGGCTGTAAATACTGGCGGCTGAGCGTGCCCGATAAGGAGAACAATAAATGGCAACTCATGAGCATTATTACGTTCCGGCCCAGAGCAAATGGCCGATCATCGCCACGGTCGGCATGTTCATCACGGTGTTCGGCCTGGCCACCTGGTTCAACGACCTGAAAGCAGCGCGGCCGGACTCCCATGGCCCGCTGATCTTTTTCGTCGGGAGCCTGTTGCTGGCGTACATGTTGTTCGGCTGGTTCGGGACGGTGATCAAGGAAAGTCGCCAAGGGTTGTACAGCCCGCAGATGGATCGCTCGTTTCGCTGGGGCATGAGCTGGTTCATCTTCTCGGAGGTGATGTTCTTCATCGCGTTCTTCGGGGCATTGTTTTATGTGCGCAACGTCACTGGCCCGGCGCTGGGCGGTGAAGGCGTCAAAGGCATCGCCCACATGCTGTGGCCGGCGTTCGAATTCACCTGGCCGTTGCTGAATAACCCTGACCCGAAACTCTTCCCTGCCCCCAAGGACGTAATCAGCCCCTGGGGCCTGCCGCTGCTCAATACCGTGCTGCTGGTGAGCTCCAGTGTCACCGTGACCATCGCCCACCACGCCTTGAAAAAGGGCCATCGCGGCGCGCTTAAAATCTGGCTGGCGATCACCGTGCTACTGGGCTGCGCGTTCCTCGGCTTTCAGGCCGAAGAATACATCCACGCCTACCATGAACTGGGCCTGACCCTGGGTTCAGGCATCTATGGCGCCACCTTCTTCATGCTCACCGGTTTCCACGGCGCCCACGTGACCATCGGCACCATCATCCTGTTTGTGATGCTGATGCGCATCATGCGTGGGCACTTCGATAACGAGCACCAGTTCGGGTTTGAAGCCGCGAGTTGGTACTGGCACTTCGTGGACGTGGTGTGGATCGGGCTGTTCGTTTTCGTCTATGTGTTGTAGGAGCGAGCTTGCTCCTACAGCTACCACGGAACGTGGGACACCAGCTGGCCGCTGAAGAAACCCCAGGCAATCAAGCCGACGGTGATGGCGGCCAGAGCGACACGGACACTCAAGGCAATGACGAGGCGGTTCGAGCTGCTGTCGTCCTTGACCAGAAAAAACAGGCCGCTGAACAGGCTGACAACCGTGGCAATCAGCATCAGGACGATGGCTGCTTTGAGCATGGTGGAACTCCGGGGGTAAGGCGATGCACTTGAGTATAGCTATCGCGACGCATGACTTTCTGGCGATGCCATGAAGCGCTTCCGGCCGGGCATCGTGCCGACCCTGGTGGTCGCGCTGTTGCTGCCCCTGCTGGTTTCACTCGGGTTCTGGCAGTTGAGCCGGGGCGCGGAGAAAAGCGCGCTGCTGCAAACCTATGCCGAACGCCGGGTCGCCGAACCGATGGCCAGTACTGAATTGCAACGCACCGAGGATCCGGCGTTCCGCCGCGTTCGCTTGCACGGCCAGTTCGATGCCGCGCACAGCCTGCTGCTGGATAACCGCCAGCGCGACGGCAAGGTCGGCGTCGAGCTGCTGCAACCCTTTCAGGATCAGGCGACCGGACTGTGGTTGCTGGTCAATCGCGGCTGGCTGCCATGGCCGGACCGACGCACCCCGCCGCAATTCACCACACCCAAAGAGGCATTGAGTCTCGACGCCTGGGTCTACGTCTCCCCCGGCGCCACTTTTCAACTGCACGCCGACCCGAACACCACGACCTGGCCACAGCTGGTGACCGCCGTCGAACCGGCCAGGCTCTGGACCACGCTGGACCGTGACGGCTTCGCCTACGAATTACGCGCAGAAAGCGGCCCCGCGACTTACCAGGCCGATTGGCCGGTGGTGGCCATGGGCCCGGAAAAACACCTGGCTTATGCCGTGCAGTGGTTCGCGATGTCGATCGCCCTGTTCGGCCTTTACCTTTATCTCGGCTGGCACAACGCAAAGGAGAAACACCATGGGAGCGGCCATGAATCCACCCAACATGTCTGAGGCGAAAACCCCGGCGAGTCGGCGCAAGGGTCGCGTGCAGTTATTGCTGATCCTGCTGGGGGTGATCGGCCCGATGATCCTTGCCACCGGCATGTACAAATTTCAGTTCTGGGTGCCGGAAGGCCGCAGTTATCACGGCGAATTGATCGGCAACGGCCAGACCCGCGCGGACATTGGTGTGCAAGCGCAGGAGGACCGTTGGCAGTTGCTGGTCACCGCCCCCAAGGAGTGTTCGGTCGATTGCCAGCAGCTGGTGTACCTGGCGCGGCAAGTCCAGATCGGCCTCGGCCGTGATGCGGGGCGCGCCAGTCACGCCCTGGCCGCGGCGCAACCGCTGAACAGCGATTACGACGCCAGGCTGACGCACGAGTACCCCCAACTGCAACGTTACCCCATGGACCTGACGACCTTCAGCAAGACGACCGGGGACGCCACCGTGCCGCAGCTGTGGATCATCGACCCTCACGGCAATCTGGTGCTGCGCTACGACCCGTCGGTCAAAGGCAAGGACCTGCTCAACGACCTGCGCCATTTGCTGAAACTGTCGAACATCGGATAAGGGCATCGTCATGGCCAAACCTGGATTTCGCCTCGCGCTGTTTGCCACCTTGCTGGCACTGATTGTGGTGTTGCTCGGCGCCTACACCCGCCTGACCCACGCCGGCCTCGGCTGCCCGGACTGGCCGGGGTGCTACGGATTTATCAGCGTGCCGAACAGCGAAGCCCAACTGGCCCATGCCGAGCTGCACTTTCCCGATGCGCCCGTCGAAGCCCACAAGGGCTGGAACGAGATGGTCCATCGCTACTTCGCCGGCACTCTCGGGCTGTTGATCTCGGTCTTGGCCGGCCGTGCCTGGGTGCATCGGCGCCAGCCGGGACAACCGGTGAAGTTGCCGCTGTTTCTGTTGGCCGTGGTAATCGCCCAGGCGGCATTCGGTATGTGGACGGTGACGCTCAAGCTCTGGCCGCAAGTGGTGACCGGGCATTTGCTCGGCGGCTTCGCGACCTTGAGCCTGTTGTTTCTCCTGACCTTGCGCCTGTCCGGCGTATTGCCAGCACTGACGGTACCGCGTCGATTACAGCACTGGGCGACCGCCGGGTTGCTGCTGGTCATCGGGCAGATCGCTCTTGGCGGTTGGGTCAGTTCCAACTACGCGGCGGTGGCCTGCATCGACTTTCCCACTTGCCACGGGCAATGGCTGCCGCCTGCCGACTTCGCCAACGGCTTTCACCTGACCCAGCACATCGGCCCGAATTACCTCGGCGGGCAACTGGACAGCGATGCCCGCACCGCGATTCACCTGACTCACCGTATCGGTGCCCTGCTGGTGACCCTGGCGTTGCTCGGCCTGGCCTGGCAACTGAAGGTGGTCGGCATGACGCGCCTGGCCGGGCTGGTGCTGATCGCCCTCGCCGCACAAATCACCCTCGGCATCAGCAACGTGCTGTTTCATCTGCCATTGCCGGTGGCTGTCGCCCACAACGCCGGCGGCGCAGCACTCTTGCTGACGATGGTGCTGGTCAATTATCACGCGCGAACCAGTCTGGTTCGGGTCAAGCAGCAAACCCCTGCACGCTGGCGCTTCAGCCCGCGTAAACATTCGGCCGGGCCCATAACAATAAAAGGAGAGATGCCATGGCGACTCTGATCGGCGAACGTCACAGCCAGGCCATCTGGCGCGACTATCTGGAGCTGACCAAGCCGAAAGTGGTGGTGCTGATGCTGATCACCTCGCTGGTCGGCATGTTCCTCGCGACCCGCGCCGGGGTGCCATGGACGGTGCTGGTGTTCGGCAACCTCGGGATCGCCCTGTGCGCCGGCGGCGCGGCGGCGGTCAATCATGTGGTGGACCGGCGGATAGACGCGGTCATGGCGCGCACGCATAAACGACCGCTGGCCGAGGGCCGGGTAACACCTGCCGCCGCGCTGACCTTCGCCCTCGTGCTGGCACTGCTCGGCCAGGCCTTGTTGCTGGCCTTCACTAACCCATTGACCGCGTGGCTGACTCTTGCCTCGCTGCTCGGCTACGCGGTGGTCTACACAGGTTTCCTGAAACGCGCGACGCCGCAGAACATCGTCATCGGCGGACTGGCCGGCGCCGCCCCGCCACTGCTCGGCTGGACCGCCGCCACCGGTCACGTCAGCGCCGAACCCCTGTTGCTGGTGCTGATCATCTTCGCCTGGACTCCGCCGCACTTCTGGGCCCTGGCCATTCACCGCAAAGAGGAATACGCCAAGGCCGACATTCCGATGCTGCCGGTGACCCATGGCGAGCACTACACCAAGGTTCACATCCTGCTTTACACCTTTGCGCTGCTGGCCGTGAGCCTGATGCCGTATGTGATCCACATGAGCGGCATCCTCTACCTGATTTGCGCACTGGGCCTGGGCGCGAGGTTTCTGCAATGGGCCGTGGTGCTGTACCGTGGCACTCGGCCGCACGCGGCGATCAACACCTTCAAGTACTCTATCTACTACTTGTTCCTGCTGTTTATCGCGCTGCTCGTAGACCACTACTTACTGTTGAACCTATGACTCGAACCCAGAAAACCGTCTTCATCCTCGTCGCCCTGATCGCGCTGGTCCTGGGCCTGACCATCAACAAAGTCCTGTCCGGAAAAGGCCAGGGCGATCCGACCGCGTTGATCGACGCCGGCATCATCCTGCTGCCGCAGAGCCGCAACCTGCCGGATGTGACGATGACCGATCAGGACGGCAAGCCGGTCACGGTCAACGAGTTGAAAGGCAAATGGTCGCTGCTGTTCTTCGGCTACACCTTCTGCCCGGACATCTGCCCGACCACCCTCGCCCAGCTGCGCCAGATCAAAAGCGAGCTGCCACCCGAGGCGGTGGACAAGTTGCAAATCGTGCTGGTCAGCGTCGACCCGAACCGCGATACGCCCAAGCAGCTCAAGCAGTACCTGGGCTACTTCGATCCGCAGTTCATAGGGCTGACCGCGTCTTCGGTCGAAGACATTCAGAAACTGGCCAATGCGGTGAGCATTCCGTTCATTCCGGCGGACACCAGCAAGCCGAATTACACGGTCGATCATAGTGGCAACCTGGCGGTGATCGGGCCGGACGGGACGCAGCGCGGGTTTATTCGGGCGCCGTTGAATAATGTGAAGTTGGTGGCGCAGTTGCCGGTGATGCTTAACCGCAAATAAACACGACACGGCCCCCTGTAGGAGCCAGGCTTGCCGGCGAAGGCGCCCGTTGAGATCGCCTTCGCCGGCAAGCCGGCTCCTACAGGGTTGGTGTTTCAGGCATAAAAAAATGGGGCGCATTGAATGCGCCCCATTTTTCGTTACAGCCTCAGATCAGAACGCCGGCACTACCGCGCCTTTGTACTTCTCGAGAATGAACGCCTTCACTTCCGGGCTGTGCAGTGCGGTCACCAGTTTCTGCATGGCAACACTGTCCTTGTCGTCCGGACGGGCTACCAGGATGTTCACGTAAGGCGAATCGCTGCCTTCGATGACCAGCGCATCCTTGGCCGGATCAAGCTTGGCTTCCAGCGCATAGTTGGTGTTGATCAGCGCCAGGTCGACCTGGGTCAGCACGCGGGGGATGGTCGCGGCTTCCAGTTCGCGGAATTTCAGGTCCTTGGTGTTTTCGGTGATGTCCTTCACGGTCGACAGGATGTTGTTCGAATCCTTCAACTTGATCAGGCCGGCCTTCGCCAGCAGCAACAGCGCACGGCCGCCGTTGGTGGCATCGTTCGGGATCACGACGTTGGCACCGCCTGGCAGTTCGGTCAGCGCCTTGTACTTGCTGGAGTAAGCACCCAGCGGCTCGAGGTGTACGCCGGTCACGGCCACCAGATTGGTGGTCTTGGCCTTGTTGAATTCATCGAGGTACGGCTGGTGCTGGAAGAAGTTGGCGTCCAGACGCTTCTCGGCCACCTGCACGTTCGGCTGGATGTAGTCGGTGAACACTTTGACCCTCAGGTCCACGCCTTCCTTGGCCAGGGCCGGCTTGACGAATTCGAGGATTTCCGCGTGCGGGACCGGGGTGGCAGCGACGGTCAGGGTGTCGGCAGCGTGGGCGGAAAAGGCTGCAACGGCAGCGAATGCGACGAGTAGTTTTTTCATTCAGCTAACTCCATGTGAGACGCCTGTCTTCGGCGCCTGCCAGCGAATGGCCGGCTCATGCATTAAAAAGCTCATTTACGAGAAAAGTGGACAACCAATTTGTCACCAACGGTTTGCAGCACTTGCACCAGCACCAGCAGTAACACCACGGTGACCACCATCACATCGGTCTGGAAACGCTGGTAACCGAAACGGATCGCCAGGTCACCCAGGCCGCCGGCGCCGACCACACCGGCCATCGCCGTGTAGGACACCAGGGTAATGGCGGTCACGGTAATCGCGGCGAAGATGCCTGGGCGAGCTTCCGGCAGCAAGGCATTGGTGATGATCTGTCGCGTCGTCGCGCCCATGGCCTGGGTCGCCTCGATGATGCCGCGATCCACTTCACGCAAAGCGGTTTCCACCAGTCGCGCGAAGAATGGCGTGGCGCCTATCACCAAGGGTGGAATCGCACCGGCGACCCCCAGCGAAGTACCGGTGATCAACACCGTGAACGGAATCATCACGATCAACAGAATGATGAACGGCAGCGAACGCAGGATGTTCACCACCAGCGACAACATCGCATAGACGCCCTTGGCTTCCAGCAATTGGCGCGGGCTGCAGAGGAACAGCAATACGCCCAGCGGCAGGCCCAGCAGCACGGTAAACAACAGCGAACCGAAGAGCATCAGCAAGGTATCGCCGGTGGCCAGCCAGATTTCGAACCAGTCGATGTTGGCGAAGAAACTTGTCAGGACTTCCATTAGCGCAGGACCTCCATGTGGACGTCGGCTGCGGTGAATTGGGCGAACGCCGCCTCCATGTCGCCGCCGGTCACGGCCAGGGTCAACTGCCCGTAGGGGACGTCTTTGATGCGGTCGATACGACCGGCCAGGATGCTGTAGTCCACGCCCGTTTCCCGAGCGACGGTCCCCAGCAACGGCGCGTAGGTCGCTTCGCCCTGGAAGGTCAGGCGCACAATGCGACCCGGTACGTGAGCGAAGTCATCGCGTTGCTCGCTTTCATCGATCTGCTCGTCTTCTTGCACAAAGCGTTTGGTCGTCGGGTGCTTGGGATGCAGGAACACCTCGGCCACCGAACCTTGCTCGACGATCACGCCAGCGTCCATCACTGCCACCTGGTCACAGACCCGACGGATCACGTCCATCTCGTGGGTGATCAGGACAATGGTCAGCTTCAGCTCGCGATTGATCTCGGCCAGCAATTGCAGGACCGACGCAGTGGTCTGCGGGTCCAGCGCGCTGGTGGCTTCATCGCACAGCAGGATTTTAGGCTTGGTTGCCAGGGCGCGGGCGATGCCGACGCGCTGCTTCTGGCCGCCAGACAATTGCGCCGGGTACTTCTTCGCGTGGTCGGACAAGCCCACCCGCGCCAGCAACTCGGCCACACGCCGGTCGATGTCGCTGCGCGACAGTTCACCGGCCAGGGTCAGCGGCAGCGCGACGTTATCGGCCACGGTCTTGGACGCCAGCAGGTTGAAGTGCTGGAAAATCATCCCGACCTGCTGGCGGAAGCGGCGCAGGCTGTTGGCATCCAGCGCGGTGACTTCTTCGCCATCGACGAAGATCTTGCCGCCACTGGCGTTTTCCAGGCGATTGATCAGACGCAGCAGGGTACTTTTTCCCGCGCCGGAGTGGCCGATCAGGCCGAATACCTGACCGTTCTCAATCGACAGACTGGTCGGGTGCAGGGCGGGGATATCCTTACCGGCGACGCGGTAGGTTTTGTGGACGTTTTGAAACTCGATCACGTAGCGAACCTTGTGGGGCGCGTTAGAAAAGGATCAGCGGATAGCCGGGCGCGCATTTTAGCCTGTCCGTATAGAGGTTCTTAGCATTTATTTCGCATTCATCCTGTCATTTGGCAATAACGCGATCAAAGGTCAGAAAAAAGGAACGGCTAAAAATGTCATCAGTCATTAATTAGGCAACTCGAAAACGCCCCCGGGTGCTGTGCCTGGGGATATTGCCCAAGCGTCCTGGCTACGGCAGGAATCGCACCGAGGAGTTTACGACTGATGAGCACTAAAAAGCCTGCCGCCCCCAAAAGCGCACTGGCCGGGACCGATACCCTGGACCGCGGCAACACCAACGCCAAGCTCGACAGCCTGGAAAAATTTCGCTCCGACGCCACTGAACAGGCCCTGCGCACCAATCAGGGCGTGAAGGTTTCAGACAACCAGAACACGTTGAAGGTCGGCGACCGCGGGCCATCGTTGCTGGAAGACTTCATCATGCGTGAAAAGATCACGCATTTTGACCATGAGCGTATTCCCGAACGCATCGTGCACGCCCGCGGGACCGGTGCCCATGGCTACTTTCAGTCGTACGAAAACCATTCCGTGCTGACCAAGGCCGGCTTCCTGCAAGACCCGGCCAAACAAACCCCGGTGTTCGTGCGTTTTTCCACGGTGCAGGGCCCTCGCGGGTCGGGCGATACCGTGCGCGACGTACGAGGTTTCGCCGTGAAGTTCTTCACTGACGAAGGCAACTTCGACCTGGTGGGCAACAACATGCCGGTGTTCTTCATTCAGGATGCGATCAAGTTTCCGGATTTCGTGCACGCGGTGAAACCCGAGCCCCACAACGAGATTCCTACCGGCGGTTCGGCTCACGACACCTTCTGGGACTTCGTATCGCTGGTGCCGGAATCGGCGCACATGGTGATCTGGGCCATGTCCGACCGGGCGATCCCGAAAAGCCTGCGTAGCATGCAGGGCTTCGGCGTGCACACTTTCCGCCTGATCAACGCCGAAGGTAAATCGCGCTTCGTCAAATTCCACTGGCGCCCTTCTGCCGGGACTTGCTCGCTGGTCTGGGATGAAGCGCAGAAACTCGCCGGTAAAGACACCGACTACCACCGTCGCGATCTGTGGGAGTCGATCGAGATGGGCGATTACCCGGAATGGGAGCTGGGCGTCCAGGTGGTCGAAGAGGAAAACGAGCACACCTTCGATTTCGACTTGCTCGACCCGACCAAAATCATTCCCGAAGAAACCGTGCCGATTACTCCGCTGGGCAAGATGGTGCTCAACCGCAACCCGGACAACTTCTTTGCCGAGACCGAGCAGGTCGCGTTCTGCCCCGGGCATATCGTGCCGGGGATCGACTTCTCCAACGATCCGCTGCTGCAAGGGCGACTGTTTTCCTACACCGATACGCAGATCAGCCGACTCGGCGGACCGAATTTTCACGAGATTCCGATCAACCGTCCGGTTGCGCCGTTCCACAACGGTCAGCGGGATGCGCTACACCGCACCACCATCGACAAGGGCCGTGCCTCCTACGAGCCGAACTCCATTGACGGCGGCTGGCCGAAAGAAACCCCGCCCGCCGCACAAAATGGTGGCTTCGAGACCCATCCGGAGCGCATCGATGCGAACAAGATTCGCCAACGCAGCGAGTCCTTCGGCGACCACTTCTCCCAGGCGCGGCTGTTCTTTCACAGCATGAGCAAGCACGAGCAGGAGCACATCATTGCCGCTTACAGCTTTGAGCTGGGCAAGGTCGAGCGTGAGCACATCCGCGCACGCGAGGTGAATGAGATCCTCGCCAACATCGACCTGGAACTGGCCGGGCGCGTCGCGCAAAACCTCGGCCTGCCAGCGCCGAAAGCCGGCACGGTCGATGTGCCGAAAATATCTCTGGATCGCTCGCCGGCCTTGAGCCAGGCCAACTTGCTGCCGGGCGATATCAAGACGCGTAAAGTGGCGATTCTGGCGGCCAACGGTGTCGACGGTGCCGCGATCGATGCAATGAAGAAAGCGCTGAAAGCCGAAGGTGCCCACGCCAAACTGCTCGGCCCTACCTCGGCGCCCGTGACAACGGCCGATGGCAAGGCGCTGCCCGTGGATGCGTCGATGGAAGGCCTGCCATCCATCGCGTTCGACGCGGTATTCGTGCCCGGTGGCGCGGCGTCGATCAAGGCGTTGAGCACCGATGGCGTGGCGCTGCATTACCTGCTTGAGGCTTACAAACACTTGAAGGCCATCGCGTTGCACGGGGAGGCGAAACAGTTGCTGGATCTGTTGAAGCTGGAGGTTGATGCGGGGTTGATCGTGGGGACGGACGCCGCGAAGTTGACCAAGCCGTTTTTTGCTGCGATCGGGCAGCATCGCGTGTGGGATCGGGAACCTAAGGCCAAGGGGATTCCGGCTTAAGGTTTTGTGTCGATAGGGGGGCGCCTTCGCGGGCAAGCCTCGTTTCCACAGGATTTGTGTCGTTAACCAACGTTGTGAACGACACTGAACCTGTGGGAGCGGGCTTGCCCGCGATGCTTTTTAGGGCTTACGCGGACTTAGAACGATCTGCGCCGGAATGTTACGCAAAATCTGCTTTTCCAGATTCAGATCAAACTCCGAGTCCAGCTTCTTCACCCGCTTGGTCAGCAAGGTCGCCAACCAGGGATAATCCTGGGTGCGCGGCGCCTGAATGCTCACGTCACACTGATAATTCACCACATCGGCGGCGATAGCGTCCAGTTGCCGGCGAAGCTTGGCCATATCCGTCAGGTTCAACGCCACCGTGGTGCTTTCGGCCGTCGGGTCGATGACTTTGGCCTGCGGCTTGGCTTCGGCCGCCATAAGCGCCGCTTCAGCCCTGTCCAGCTCGGCTTTGCGCGCATTGACGATCGCGTTGTTGACCCCGCCGGTCAGCGCCGGAGCCTTGGGCATCAACGCCCGGGCGCGGCTCAGGGCAGTGGCGGCCGCGTTCACATCACCTTTTTGCAGCACGATCTGGCTACGGCGCAGATAAGCTTCGGCCAGTTGCCGCTGATATTGCTCAAGGGATTGATCGTTGGGCGACTCGGCCTGCAAGGTGGCCAGTTGACCTTCCGCGGTCGCCAATTCGCTGCTGGCGAGGCTTTGTTCCAGCTGTGCAATGGCCGTTGCCCGTGCATCGGCAGGCTCGGTGGCCGCCGGTGGCGTGCTTTGGCAAGCGCCCAGCAGCAGAGAAAATGCGACAAGGAGCAGATAACGGGAGGCGAACGGCTTCATTCCTGCGACTCTCTATTTGCGCAAAAAACGAGCAAGTCTACACCCCTCGACGGGGCAGGACAAAACTCAGCAGAAACAGTGCGGCGGCAGCCACCACAATCGACGGGCCCGCCGGCGTGTCCTTGAACCATGACAGTGCCAGCCCGCCGCAGACCGCGAGCATGCCCAGCAGGCTCGCGCCCAGCGCCATCTGCTCCGGTGACCGGGCGTGACGCTGTGCCGCAGCCGCCGGGATGATCAGCAGCGAAGTAATCAACAATACACCGACGATCTTCATCGCCACCGCAATCACTACCGCGATCAACAACATCAGGGCCAGGCGCAACGCTGCGACCGGCAAACCTTCCACCTTGGCCAGCTCTTCATGGACCGTGATCGCCAGCATTGGCCGCCACAACGTCACCAGCAAGGCCAGCACCCCCGCACTGCCGCCGAGTATCCAGGCCAGGTCGGTGGGACTGATCGCCAGCAGGTCGCCGAACAGATAGGCCATCAGGTCGATCCGCACTTCATGCATGAAGCTTAGTACCACCAGGCCCAGAGAGAGGGTGCTGGGGGCGAGAATTCCCAACAGCGTGTCGGACGCCAGCGGTTGGCGCTGTTGCAAGGTCACCAGCAACACGGCCAACAGCAGACAGCCCACGGTGACCGCAACAGTCGGGCTGACATCCAGCAAAAAGCCCAGCGCCACGCCGAGCAATGCGGCATGGGACAGTGTGTCGCCGAAATAGGCCATGCGCCGCCAGACCACGAACGAACCCAGCGGGCCTGCGACCAGGGCCAGGGCCAGACCTGCAAGCAGGGCGTAAAGCAGAAAATCAGCCATGCTTGCAGCTATCTCCGTGAACGTGGGTAGGGGCCGCCGGGCCCGCGCTGACCACCGAACCATGCAGGTCATGGGCGTGGTCGTGATGGTGGTGATAAATCGCCAGGCTCTGCGCGTTCTTGCCGAACAGCTCGACGAACGCCGGGTCGCCGCTGACCTGCTCGGGATGCCCGGAACAGCAGACGTGACGATTGAGGCAGACCACCTGGTCGGTGGTGCTCATCACCAGATGCAAGTCGTGGGACACCATCAACACCCCGCAACCGTGACGGTCGCGCAATCGGGTAATCAGGCTGTAAAGCTCGGCCTGACCGGCCACGTCCACGCCTTGTACCGGCTCATCGAGTACCAGCAGTTCCGGCTCGCGCAGCAATGCCCGGGCCAGCAGCACGCGCTGCATTTCACCGCCGGAAACACTTTGCACGGGGCTATCGATGACCTGCTCGGCCCCGACTTCCTTGAGCGCGGCCAAGGCTCGGGCACGATCCACTCCCGGCACCAGGCGCAAGAAGCGCAGCACGGACAGCGGCAGCGTCGGATCGACATGCAGTTTTTGCGGCATGTAGCCGACCCGCAGTTTCGGCTTGCGCCAGACGCTGCCGCTGTCCGGCTTCAGCAGGCCCAGCACGGCGCGCACCAAGGTGGTCTTGCCAGCGCCATTGGGGCCGATCAGGGTCACGATCTGCCCCGGCACGACGCTCAGCTCGATGTTATCCAGCACGTTTTGCCCGGCGAAGGTGACGCAAACCTGTTCGAGGCGGATCAGCGCGTTGCTCATCAAGCCCCCTGGCAACCCGAACAGAGACCGACCACTTCCACAGTCTGGCCTTCGACGACGAACCCGACCTCTTTCGCGCTGCCGATGATCGCGTCGCTGATGGAGGCTTGTTCAAGCTCGATGGCGGCATGGCATGCGCGGCAGATCAGGAACTGACCTTGGTGAGCATGTCCCGGGTGGTTGCAGCCGACGAAAGAGTTCAACGAGGAAATGCGGTGGACGAGGCCGTTTTCCAGCAGGAAATCCAGCGCGCGGTACACCGTCGGTGGCGCGGCGCGGCGGCCATCCTGCTCGCTGAGCACCGCGAGTATGTCGTAGGCGCCCAATGGCTTGTGGCTTTGCCACACCAGTTCCAGCACCCGCCGACGCAAGGCGGTCAGGCGCAGCCCCTGACGTGTGCACAGGGCATCGGCCTCAGACAGTGCGCTATGAACGCAGTGAGAGTGGTCGTGGGGACGGCTGGCGATCGGTGTTATAGGCATGAGCGGCGACGAGTTTTGTGAGAGACGTTATTATGTTACCCGTTCTCGCCTCTTCGAGTGGTCATCGTGTCCCGACTTTTTTCTATCTTTGTCGCATTTATCGCAACTTTGCTGCTGATCGGTCCGGTGCAAGCCGACGTCAAAGTCCTTACCAGCATCAAGCCCCTGCAGCTGATCGCCGCGGCAGTGCAGGATGGCGTGGCCATTCCCGAAGTGCTGCTGCCCCCCGGTGCCTCGCCGCATAACTATGCCTTGCGCCCATCCGACGTACGGAAGGTGCAATCGGTGGATCTGCTGTACTGGATCGGTCCGGACATGGAAGGTTTCCTGCCTCGCGTGCTGAACGGTCGCACGCTGCCCAGCGTCGCCGTACAAGATATGCCTGGCCTGAAACTGCGCCGTTTCGCCGAAGATAACCACTCCCACGCCGAAGAAGCCGACGAGCATGACCACGATCACCGCCCCGGCAGTCTGGATGCGCATCTGTGGTTATCGTCGGTCAACGCACGCGTGATCGCGGCGAAAATGGCCGCCGACCTGAGTGTTGCCGACCCGGCCAATGCGGCCCGCTACCAGAGCAATCTCAAGGCCTTCGATGAACGCCTGGACGCACTGGATCTGCGCTTGAAGAAACGTCTGGCCGCCATTGAAGGCAAGCCTTACTTCGTGTTCCACGAAGCCTTCGATTACTTCGAAGACGCCTATGGCCTCAAGCATGCCGGCGTGTTCAGCGTCGCTGCCGAAGTGCAGCCTGGCGCCCAGCACGTCGCGGCGATGCGCACGCGATTGCAGGAAGTCGGCAAGACCTGCGTGTTCAGCGAACCACCGCTGCGTCCGCGGCTGGCGGAAACCCTGGTGGCCGGCTTGCCGGTGAAACTGGCGGAGCTGGATGCGCTGGGCGGGTACACGCCGGCGACCGCTCAGGGGTATGAGCAGGTGCTGGAGAAGCTGGGGAATGATTTGGCGGGGTGCCTGGAGTCGTTGTAACTCAAAACTGTGTCGCCCCCCTTCGCGAGCAAGCCCGCTCCCACAGGTGTTGTGTCGTTCGCCAAATTTGTGAACGACACAACACCTGTGGGAGCGGGCTTGCTCGCGAAGCTTTTAGCTTTTAGAGCGCGAAAGGCAACGGTGTATTGACCTTCTGCCGCTGCGCCAGCCGCTGCTCAAACTCCATCGGATCGTGAATCAACACATCCTGCCCGGCAAACGACTCGGCCGCGATCAACCGCGACAACCAGAACCGCACACACGCCACCCGCAACAGGGTCGGCCACAGTTCGGCTTCTGCAGCGGTGAACGGCCGCAACGCAGCATAAGCGCCCAGCAACGCCCGCGCCCGCGGCCCGTCGATCTTCCCGTCCTCGTCCGAACACCAGTCATTCAAGGCAATCGCCACGTCGTAGAGCATCGGCCCCGAGCAGGCATTGTAGAAGTCGATCAAACCGGTCAGGTGCGTGCCTTCAAACATCGCGTTGTCGCGAAACAGGTCGGCGTGGATGTTGGCGCGCGGCAGGGCCAGAATTTTGGTTTTCTGCTGGGTGATTTCGTCGAGCGCCCGCTGCAACAGCTCGCTCTGCCCGGCATTCAGGTGAGAAAGCAGCTGCGTGCCCTCCTCCTGCATCCAGTCCAGGCCGCGATCGGTCTTGCGCTTGATCATGTTGGCCCGGGTCGCCAGGTGCAGATGCGCCAGCAGCTCGCCGACCTGAGCGCAATGCTGGGCGTTGGCCTGCTTGATGTGCTTGCCGGCGAGGCGCGGTTGCAACAGCGCCGGTTTGCCCGCCAGCTCGCGCAAGGCCACGCCATCAGTAGTGCGCAGCGCGTAGGGCACCGGCAAGTCGGCGTCGTGCAGCACATCGAGCAGTTCGATGAAGAACGGCATTTCCTGAACGGGACCGCGCTCAACCAGGGTCAGGACAAATTCGCCCTGCTCCAGGCTGATAAAGAAATTGGTGTTTTCGCTACCGGCGGCAATCCCCTGAAAGTCGAGCAGGCGGCCGAGCCCGTATGGGGCGAGAAAGGTTTCCAGCTCGGGCCGAGCCAGCGGGGTAAACACAGACATGGTTAAAACTGCCAGTACGGGCGCTGCCACTTGAGCCAGCGCCGATTGAAATTAGGAAACTATTTCCACTCGAAGATCTTCCACGACGGAATCAGCATATCGGGCTGATCCGAGCGGATGAAGTTTGCATCTGTACCGTCCGCGCGCACCAGAAAATACGGTGGTGCGCCCTTCGGCGTGACCTTGATCGCGTACAGGAAACCGTTTTGGCGGTATTCCTGAATGACCTTGTCCCCTTCCGTGCGGATCGTGACTTCTGGCTCCGGAGTCGGCGCATCATCCGCCGCCATGACGGCGAACGGAACGGTTGCAAACAAGCCAGCCAACAGCAAGCGATTTAGTGTGCGCATGATAACCTTGTCCCTTTGTCGTCAACGGTCCCGCTATTCTAGCGCCGGACCCGCCGAAAAGGTTGATCCTGCTCATGAGCCAAGCCCCCCTCGTCCTGGTGGACGGTTCTTCTTACCTGTACCGCGCGTTTCACGCCCTGCCACCGCTCACCACGTCCAAAGGCCTGCCGACCGGTGCGGTCAAAGGCGTGTTGAACATGCTCAAGAGTCTGCGCAAGCAGTACCCGGACAGCCCGTTCGCCGTGGTGTTCGACGCCAAGGGCGGGACATTCCGCGACGAAATGTTCGCCGAATACAAGGCCAACCGTCCGAGCATGCCCGACGACATGCGCGTCCAGATCGAGCCACTGCACGCCAGCGTCAAGGCCCTGGGCTTTCCATTGCTGTGCGTGGACAACGTCGAAGCGGACGACGTGATCGGCACCCTGGCCCGCAGCAGTGCGGCCGCCGACCGCCCGGTGGTGATCTCCACCGGCGACAAGGACATGGCGCAACTGGTCGACGGGCACATTACCTTGGTCAATACCATGACCGGTAGCGCGCTGGACGTGGAGGGCGTGAAGGAGAAATTCGGCGTCGCTCCCGAGCAGATCATCGATTATCTGGCATTGATGGGCGATTCGTCCGACAACATTCCGGGCGTTCCGGGCATCGGCCCGAAGACCGCTTCCGGGCTGCTGGTCGGTGTGAACGGCGGCCTGACCGAGCTTTACGCGCAGCTCGACATCGTGCCGACCCTGCCGATTCGCGGGGCCAAGACCCTGCCGGCCAAGCTTGAAGAACACAAGGAGATGGCGTTTCTTTCCTACCGGCTGGCGACGATCAAGATCGACGTACCGCTGGATGTCGGCCTGGACGACTTGCAAATGGGCAAGCCGGACCACGACAAACTCGCCGAGCTTTACACCCTGCTGGAATTCAAGAGCTGGTTCGACGAGAACCAGCGCGACGCCAAGCGTTCGGGCCAGGACCTTGTCGAGGTCGTTGAAGAGCAGCCAGGCGCCGTCGCGGCGAAATACGAAACCATCCTCGACCAGAAACGCTTCGAAGCCTGGCTGGACAAACTCGCCAAGGCACCGCTGATCGCCTTCGTCACCGAGACCAATGGCACCGATGCCCAGCACTCGCAACTGGTAGGCCTGTCGTTTTCCGTCGCAGCCAACGAAGCAGCCTACATTCCGCTGACCCATTCCTACATGGGCGTGCCGGAACAACTGGATCGCGACACGGTGCTGCTGGCGCTGAAGCCGCTGCTGGAAAACCCGAATAAACTGAAAGTCGGCCAGCACGCCAAGTTCGAAACCAACATCCTGGCCAACTGCGCCATCGGTGGCGATCAGAGCAACGGGATCATTGTCCGGGGTATCGCCTACGACACCATGCTCGAGTCTTACGTACTCGACTCGACGGCCACCCGTCACGACATGGACAGCCTGGCGCTCAAGTACCTGGGCCAAAGCAAGACCGACATTCACGAGATCGCGGGCAAAGGCGTCAAGCAGCTGACCTTTGACCAGATCTCGCTTGAGCTGGCGGGTCCCTATGCCGCCGAAGATGCCGATGTCACCTTCCGCCTGCACCTGGCGTTGCAGGAAAAGCTGGCCGCCACGCCAAGCCTGGGCAAAGTGCTGAACGAGATTGAAATGCCGCTGATGCCGGTACTGGCCCGTATCGAACGCCAGGGCGCGCTCGTGGACGCCAACCTGCTGGGCATCCAGAGCGTCGAGTTGGGCGAGAAACTGGTCGCCCTGGAGCGCGAGGCCTTCGCCATCGCAGGTGAAGAGTTCAACCTCGGCTCGCCGAAACAACTGGGGGTGATCCTTTACGAAAAGCTCGGTTTGCCGGTGCTTAGCAAAACCGCCAAGGGCCAGGCCTCGACGGCCGAAGCGGTGTTGGCCGAACTGGCCGAACAGGATTACCCGTTGCCCAAGGTGCTGATGCAGTACCGCTCGCTGAGCAAACTCAAAAGCACCTACACCGACCGTTTGCCAGAGCAGATCAATGCTCGCACCGGCCGCATCCATACGTCTTATCAGCAAGCCGTCGCCGCCACCGGACGCTTGTCGTCGATCGATCCGAACCTGCAGAACATTCCGATCCGTACCGCTGAAGGCCGGCGGATTCGCCAGGCGTTCGTCGCGCCAAAAGGCTACAAACTGCTGGCCGCGGACTATTCGCAGATCGAACTGCGGATCATGGCTCACCTGGCCAAGGACGAAGGCTTGCTGTACGCCTTCCGCAACGACCTGGACGTGCATAAGGCCACCGCGGCGGAAGTCTTCGGCGTTGAGCTGGACGCGGTCACCACCGACCAACGGCGTAGCGCCAAGGCCATCAACTTCGGTTTGATCTACGGCATGAGCGCCTTTGGCCTGGCCAAGCAGATTGGCGTCGATCGCAAGCAGTCCCAGGCTTATATCGACCGCTACTTCACCCGATATCCCGGCGTGCTGGCGTACATGGAGCGCACCCGCGCCCAGGCCGCCGAGCAGGGTTTTGTCGAAACCATCTTCGGTCGTCGTCTGTACCTGCCGGAAATCAACGCGAAAAACCCGGCCCTGCGCAAAGGCGCCGAGCGCACGGCGATCAACGCGCCGATGCAGGGCACCGCGGCGGACATCATCAAGAAAGCCATGGTCGCCGTGGACAACTGGCTGACCTCGTCAGGCCTCGACGCCAAAGTCATCCTGCAGGTGCACGATGAATTGGTGCTTGAGGTGCGTGAAGACCTGGTCGACCAGGTGTGTGAGGAAATTCGCGTGCACATGAGCGGGGCCGCGCAACTGGATGTGCCGCTGCTGGTCGAGGTGGGTGTCGGCAATAACTGGGACGAGGCGCACTAGATCGCCGCATTCTGTCTGTAGGAGCAAGCTTGCTTGCGATGGTCTTAAGATCGCTGCGTTCTGTAGGAGCTGGCTTGCCAGCGAAGGCGGCCTCGAGTCTTGCAGCGCCAATGAAAACGCCTTCGCCAGCAAGCCGGCTCCTACAGGGGACCATAGATCGGAAAATGCGCGGGCTTATTTCCAATGGTTTTTTACCGCGTCAGGAACTAAACCCGTGAAATGCCACTCAGATTTACTGAATGGCTGGTGAAGCCGTTCGATGCTCCTATGTTGTGTTAAGTGTTGGCAGATATCTGGACCCCGCCCTAACGGTCCGGAACTTGAACCCCGGAACTTCCCCCTCCCCATAGAAGTCCGGGGTTTTTTTTGCCCGCGATTTAATCTGGCAACCTTACTCGGCAACCTCGGCGCCCTTGTCCGCCAGTTCCATCCAGCCTGCCAACACAGTGTAGGCGTCTTCCAGGCCGAGGCGTTTCGGCGCGGAAAACAGCTGAATCGACACGGCATCGCCCCAACCTTTACGAATGTCCGCCTGAACCTTGAGCAGCGTGTTTTTTGCTGCGCCGTAGGTCAGCTTGTCCGCTTTGGTCAGCAGAATGTGCATCGGCATGCCGGCGGCGACGGCCCAGTCGAGCATCAGCAGGTCGAAATCGGTCATTGGATGACGGATATCCATCATCAGAATCAGACCCTTCAAACTTTCGCGGCCACCCAGATAGGCTTCCAGGTGACGCTGCCAGTGCAGCTTCAACGGGATCGGTACTTTTGCGTAACCGTAACCCGGAAGGTCGACCAGACGGCGTTCATCGTCTAGCTTGAAGAAGTTCAGCAGCTGTGTGCGCCCCGGAGTTTTCGAGGTTCGCGCCAGGCTGGCGTGCGTCAGGGTGTTCAGCGCGCTGGACTTGCCGGCGTTGGAACGCCCGGCGAAGGCCACTTCAAAGCCTTCGTCGTCGGGACATTGATCGACTTTGGCAGCGCTGAGCATGAAGGTGGACTGTTGGCACAGGCCGAGGATGGGGTTCTTGAATTGCATGGGATTTCCGATGTGGGCGGCGCCGGGAATGGACGCGGCAAGCGGTGTCGTTTCCGTTTCAGTGACGCCAGTATATAATGCCGCAGATTTTGTGTGCGCTTTGTCCCAGCGTAGGATGAAGTTCACGAGGGCGATTGACCTTGATTGCGCATTAGAACGCAAAACGCTCTCAACCCTGAAAAGGTCGTTTTATGACGAAATGGCTGCTAGCTGCCGGTGTCTTGATGCCGCTTTACAGCGCTCAGGCTACACAGGATCCGGAAGCTGTGTACAACCGTGTTTGTGGTGCCTGTCATTCCGGCCAACTACCCATGGCGCCCAAGAAGGGCGATCAGGAAGCTTGGACGCCGAGGTTGGCGAAAGGTATGGAGACGCTGGTGCAACACGTGACCCAGGGTTTCAAGGCGATGCCGCCGCGTGGTTTGTGCATGGACTGCAGTGCCGAGGATTATCGAGCCATCATCCAGTGGATGAGCGAGTGATTCCGGTCCATAACTCTTTAACCCTTAGCCGTAGTTGGATTAGCTGATGAACAAATTGATCGTGAGTCTGCTGTTGACCGTGGGGATCTCCGGCGTAGCCCATGCTGCAGGTGATGCAACTGCTGGTCAGGCGAAAGCCGCAGTATGTGGCGCCTGTCATGGCCCGGATGGCAACAGCATGGCGCCTAACTTTCCGAAACTGGCGGGCCAGGGCGAACGTTATCTGAACAAGCAGTTGCACGACATCAAGTCCGGCAAACGCACGGTACTGGAAATGACCGGCCTGCTGACCAACCTGAGCGATCAGGACCTGGCCGATATCTCCGCCTACTTCGCCAGCCAGAAAGGCAGCGTTGGCGCCGCCGACCCGAAAGTCGTGTCTCGCGGTGAAGCCTTGTTCCGCGGCGGTGACCTGGCCAAGGGCCTGCCATCCTGCACCGGCTGCCACTCGCCAGACGGCAAGGGCAACGCAGCGGCCGGCTTCCCCCACCTCGGCGGGCAGCATGCTCAGTATATTGCCAAGCAACTGACCGATTTCCGCAAGGAAGAAGGCGGTCGGGCCAACGATGGCGATACCAAACCGATGCAAAGCATCGCCAAAAAGCTGAGCGACGAAGATATCGCTGCAGTCTCCAGCTACATTCAAGGCTTGCACTGAGACCGCCGAGCGAACGTTGCGCGGGATGCACATCTATTGCAACGTTAACGCTCGATTAATCTGTCGATGCGAGCATAAAAAGGGTGGCCTTGGCCGCCCTTTTTTGTGGCCGCTGCCGTTACACTACAGAACTCAAGCCCGCCATGACCTGTCTGAAGACAGGTCGCGCGAGGCGACCCCATTTGTCCAGGAGTAAAGCATGCGTAATCTGATCATCAGCGCCGCATTCGTCGCTGCCAGCCTGTTCGGCATGACCGCCCAAGCCGCCGAAGCACCCGCAGCACCCTATGTTGAACTGAGCAATCCAGTTCCGGTTGCCGTGCCGGGCAAGATCGAAGTGGTGGAGCTGTTCTGGTACGGCTGCCCGCATTGCTATGCTTTCGAACCGGTGATCAACCCTTGGGTTGAGAAATTGCCTTCCGACGTGAACTTCGTGCGCATTCCAGCCATGTTCGGTGGCCCGTGGAACGCACACGGCCAGCTGTTCCTGACCCTTGAAGCCATGGGCGTCGAAGACAAGGTGCACGCTGCGGTATTCAACGCCATCCAGAAAGAACACAAGAAGCTGGTCGACAAGAATGAAATGGCAGACTTCCTGGCCACCCAGGGCGTAGACAAGGACAAGTTCCTGGCCACCTTCGACTCCTTCGCGATCAAGGGCCAGATCGTCAAGGCCACTGACCTGGCCAAAAAATATGAAATCACCGGCGTTCCAACCATGATCGTCAACGGCAAGTATCGCTTCGACGTAGGCTCTGCCGGCGGCGCCGAGCAGGCATTGCAACTGGCCGACAAACTGATCGACAAAGAGCGAGCGGCTAACAAGGCTGCCGCCAACTAAGCGCGGGGCCTGCCATGCGCCGCTGGGGTACTGAACGCGTCGTTGGCCTGCATGATCCGCGGGTCAACGAACATCACCTGGAATCGACGGGGCTGCCCGCTGACAGTCGCCTGCGCTTGCTCAGTTTCAATATCCAGGTCGGCATCAGTACCGAGCGGTACCGGCATTACCTGACCCGCGGCTGGCAACATCTGTTGCCGCACACCGGGCGTGCCAACAATCTGCAAAAAATCGGCAATCTGCTGGGCGACTTCGATCTGGTCGCCCTGCAGGAAGTCGACGGCGGCAGCCTGCGATCCGGCTACGTCAATCAGGTCGAGCACCTGGCTCAGCTCGGTGCGTTCCCTTACTGGTATCAACAACTCAATCGCAACCTCGGTCGCCTCGGCCAGCACAGCAATGGCGTGCTCAGCCGCCTGCGCCCGTGGGCGATTGAAGACCATCCGTTGCCGGGCCCCAAGGGTCGCGGCGCGATCCTGGTCCGTTTCGGCGAAGGTCCGGAAGCGCTGGTGGTGGTCATGATGCACCTGGCACTGGGTGCCCGCGCCCGCAGCATGCAACTGGCATACATTCGCGAGTTGATCGGGGGTTATAAACACCAGGTGCTGATGGGCGACATGAATACCCATGCCAGTGACTTGCTGCAAAATTCGCCGTTGCGCGACCTCGGCCTGCTCGCACCACAGCTGGAAGCGACCTTCCCCAGTTGGCGCCCGCAACGCTGCCTGGACCATATTCTGCTCAGCCCGACCCTGACCCTGGAAAAGGTCGAGGTGCTGGCACAACCCATTTCCGATCACCTGCCGGTCGCGGTAGAGATTCGTCTGCCGGGTTCGCTCACGGCCGATGCATTGCCCGCGTTGAGTTCTGCCCATCGCGGACCCCATGAATGAGCGACGAAACACAGCGCTGGAAAGAAAAGTACCTCAAAAGCGTCGAACAACAGGAAAAGCTCGAGCGTCGATGGGATGCCCGGCTCGACTTGTTGTGTCGTGGCCTGGTGCGCAGCACGTTGGCGGCCGAGGGCACCGACCGCTCGGTTGACGAGTGCATGAAGCAAATGCGCGAAGTCATACGCACCAATGACATGGACGCCGGCCTGGCGGCCCTGCTGCCACGGCTGGAGAAAGCCGTGCTCGACTCTGAACAACGCCGCGAAACCCGGGTCAATCAGACCAGTGCCGCACTGACCGCATTAGTCGCGCAACTGCAAACATTGCCGCTGCCCCGGGAAGTCAGCCGCCCCCTCAAGGAGTTCGCCAAACGCTTGGACGCACGCGTCAGTCAGGTGCGTGAGATTCCGTTACTGCTCAGCGAACTGAGCAGCCTGCAAGCCAAAGCCCTGAGTCAGCTTGAAAGCCCGGCAGAGCCCGGTCGCCCCGGCCTGTTGCAGCGGCTGTTCGGTCACCGTGAAGCGGATGACGCAGCGTCCGTGGTCGCTCTCACAGCGCAGGCACCCACCGTGCAGCCTGCCAAAGCCGTCTCGGCGCCGATTGCCGCGACGCGGTCAGCTACTACTGTCAGTCTCGCTTCTGCCGTCGCCGAGGTGCCTGTGGCGCGACCCGTCGCTGCCGTGGCCGTCATCGAACCGCAAAAGATCCAGGCATCAGCCAACACAGTGGAGCCCTCCACCCCGCAGACCCATGCCCTGCCTATCATTGAGCCGCAGCGGGAAGCCGAGGTGCGTACTCAAGGGGATATCGAACAACCCGAAGTGCCGGCAACACCCCTGGTCGCCCCGGCAATTGAGGCTGAAGCGGCCTGCGACCCCCACGAGCCGACTATCGCGGAACCTCCCGATACCCCGCCACCCCCTTCTGCCCTGGCCGTCGCCGATCCGCACCTCAGCGAGCACGACATGCTTTATGCGCTGCCGGACTCCCCGGAGCCGTCCTACAGCTCGGTGGCCAGGCATATCGAAGACACGCTGCTGGGGTTGCTCGACGACCTGACGTTGCCCGAGCGTCACCGCCCGCAAGCCGAATCGATGCGTGAGCGTCTGCAAAACGGGCTGAACTGGTACGAACTGCTGCCGATCCTCGACGATCTGGCAACCTTGATGTTGGCGATTTCCGACAGCGGCCAACACGAATTCGAAACGTACTTGCAGCGCTTGAACGAGCGCCTGGAGTCGTTCCAGAGCAATCTGCAAGCCGCCAGCGCCGGGCATGCCGACAGCCGTTTTGCCGCGCAGGCAATGGATACGCAGATCCGCGAACAGGTCGACGGCTTGCAGAGCAGCATGCACGAAGCGGCCGACCTGGGCGATCTCAAGCACGTCCTGGAAAACCATCTCGAAGGCCTGCTCGATACCATGGAACAGCACCGCAAGCAGCGCGACGAGCGTGAGCAAGAGATGGCCGGCCGCCTGCACAGCCTGGCCGAACGGGTTGCCCACATGGAACAGGAAGCTCTGGGCTTTCGCGAACACCTCGAGGAGCAGCGCCAGAAAGCCTTGATCGACCCGCTGACCGGCCTGCCCAATCGGGCGGCCTGGAGCGAACGGCTCGACCATGAAATCTGCCTGTGGCAGCAACAGGGCAATACCTTGTCGCTGGCCATGCTAGACCTCGACCATTTCAAACGCATCAACGACAACTATGGCCATCTGGCGGGCGACAAAGTGCTGAAAATCATCGCCGGCGTGCTGCGCAAGCGCCTTCGCGGGACAGATTTCATTGCGCGCTTCGGCGGTGAAGAATTTGTTTTGCTGATGCCCGCAACGGGTGTGGGGACCGGCGTGAAACTGCTGGAAAATCTGCGAACCGCCATCGAAGCCTGTCCTTTCCACTTCAAGGGCGAGCCGGTGACTATCACCCTTTCCATAGGGCTAACCGAGTTCAAAGCCGGCGAACACAGCGATCTGGTGCTGAAAAGGGCCGATCAGGCGCTATACAAGGCGAAACATGCTGGACGGAACCAGGTGCAAATCGGTTAGGACCAATTGTTCCAATTTGTTTAAATCACCGTGCCGCCCGTCTGTGCGCAAAGCAGTACGTTACACTGTTGCATTATTGTCTTGCGTGTATTGCCTCCTGCCATGAAATTTTTTGCTTTCCTCGCCTCGCTGGTTCTGTTGGCCGGTTGTGCCAGCGGCCCCCGGTTCGACACCAGTCATGCCTCGGTCAATCACGACAGCCGCATCCAGTTCGTGGTGGTGCATTACACCTCCGCATCGCAGGAGCGCTCGCTGCAGTTGCTGACCCATGGCGAAGTCAGCAGCCATTACCTGATTGGTGATGACAAAAACGCCACCATCTTTAAGCTGATGGATGAAAACCTGCGGGCCTGGCACGCCGGCGAAAGCGAGTGGCAAGGTCGGACCTGGTTGAACTCCAGTTCCCTGGGCATCGAAATCGTCAATCCCGGCTTCAAGGACACGCCAAACGGGGAGCGCCTCTGGTATCCCTACAGCGAAGCCCAGGTGCAGTCGCTGATTGTGTTGCTCAAGGACATCAGCAAGCGCTACGCCATCAGCCCGCGCAACATCATCGGTCATAGCGACATCGCACCGTTGCGCAAGCTTGATCCGGGACCGCTGTTCCCCTGGAAACGCCTGGCAGCCGAAGGTTTGGGCGTCTGGCCAAACGAGCAGGCCGTGGCGCGCCAGCAAGTGCAGTTCGGCGTCCAGTTGCCAAGCATCGGTTGGTATCAGGCGCAGCTGGCCCGCCTGGGTTACCCCACGCCGCAAACCGGCGAACTGGATGTCGCGACGCGCCATGTGATTGCGGCCTTCCAGATGCACTTCCGACCGACCCGCTTCGACGGCACCCCGGATGCGCAAACCGCGGCACTTTTACACGTTTTGAATCAGACAAAATAATGACGCCCGCCCGACGGTAAGAGCTTTTTTTCAATCAGCAGCTATAACTCATTGGTAATTCTTCGGATGTACCCAATGCCTGCTGCTAAAGAGACATTACGTCGATGGTTCTATCGCCCTTGGTTTTTGGCGATGCTGGCTGCTGCCTTGAGCGCAACCCTGCTAATGACAGGCAGTCTGTTTGTGGCCATGCATCAGGTCGAGCAAAGCGAAAGCGAGGAAATGAACGCCCAGGGCGAACGCTTCCTGGCCCGTCTGGAGCAGCTGTTCGGCCAGTTGCGTGAAAGCCTCGACGACCTCGAAGCGCAGCCGCTGCGGGGCTGCGACGACGAGATGATCGCGACCTTGCAGCAAGTCAGTTTCAATTACCGTTTCGTTTACGAAGCGGCTTATCGGGACGATTCGCGGATCTGCTCCAACCGACCCCGCCAGGAAGGGCTGTCGCTGCTACGGCCGCCGGATATCAAGGGCCCCACCTATAGCTATTGGCTGAACACCACCACCGAGCCTGATGAAAACCGTGCCGCGCTGATGCTCGGGCGCGGTAATTTTCGCGTCGCGACCTCCCGCGGGCATTTGACCGATATGGTCGACCTGTCGCCCGGAAGCAGCCTGTTGGTGGTACTCGACCACGGCACGCGGGCGATTCCGGTACTGGGTGTGTCGCAGGCCTGGCCACCGACCGAACCCTGGCCCCCGAAAAGTCCCGATGCGCTGCAAGTCACGCACACACGCTTGATTTACCGCATGCCCACCAACAATCCGGAATACCAGCTTGTACTTATAACGCCGCGTACCGGCATGCACGTGCCTGCGGTCTGGTGGTGGCTGTTGCCAGCCAGCCTGGCGCTGGGCATCTGCGTGGGTTTTCTGGTGTTCCTGCTGGTCAAGCAGCGACAGTCGATGGATGCCGAACTGACTGGCGCCATTCGGCGAGGCGAGTTGCAGGTGTTGTATCAACCGATTTTCGACCTCGACAGCCGCAATTGTGTCGGGGCAGAAGCCTTGCTCCGCTGGCGCAGACCGGATGGCACCCTGACCAGCCCCGACTTGTTCATCCCCATGGCCGAAAACACCGGCCAGATCCGCCAGATGACCGACTTCGTCCTGCAGCGCCTGCTTGAGCAGCTTGGTCATTTATTGCGGGCCAATCCGCAGTTGTACATCTCGGTCAACCTCGCAGCCTGCGACGTCATGGTGCCGCGTATCGGCCAAGTGATGGCGCGCTTGCTGACGTTGCATCGGGTCGCGGCCAAGCAGATCGCGTTCGAGGTCACCGAACGGGGCTTGATCGATGTGGTGGTGGCCCGGGAAAACCTGCAGGCCTTGCGCGATGTCGGGCATCAGGTACTGATCGACGACTTCGGCACCGGCTATTGCAGCCTCGCCTACCTGCAAACCCTGCCGGTGGATTGCCTGAAGATCGACAAGGCGTTTATCGACGCGCTGGGCCATGACGCCGCCAGTAGTGGCGTGGCACCGCACATCATCCACATGGCCCAGGCCCTGCAACTGAAAGTGATTGCCGAGGGCATCGAACATGAAGCGCAAGCGGCGTTTCTGAGCAGCGAAGGGGTGAAATATGGTCAGGGCTGGCTGTTCGCCCATGCGTTGAGCGCTGTGCAGTTCATTGAACTGATCACCCGTGGCCGCCGGCTGGCGGGCAGACGCCTGGATGACGAAGCGTGAAAGCTGCTTACACCGCCAACGCCATGTAGAACTGAGTGCCCTGCCCCGGCCGCGAATAGACACCCATCCGACCGCCATGCAACTGCACGATTTCCTTGCACAGCGCGAGGCCGAGCCCGGCACCGCCCTTTTTGCGGCCGACCTGGACAAAGGGTTCGAAGATCCGCCCCTGCTGGCCGTAGGCAATGCCTTCGCCGTTGTCTTCAACGCTGATGATCACCCGCTCCCCATGACGCCGAGCCTGCAAGCGTATCTGCCCGTCGGTGCCGGTATGGCGCAAGGCATTGTCGATCAGGTTATCGAGCACCCGGTCCAGCTGAGGCTGATCGGCCTGCAGCCAGGGCAATGGGCCCTGCACTTCCACCAACAGGCTGATGCCCTTCTCCACCGCCACGCCGGCATAACGTTCCCGAGCCTGCTCCAGCAAATCGTCGATGGAACACGGCGCCAGGGTGAGTTTCTGCAATCCGTTCTGATAGCGGGAGAAGTTCAGCAGGTCGTTGATCAACTGCATCAAGCGCTGCATCTCTTCATTCACGGTGTCCAGCAGATCGGCTTCACGGGAGTCCTGGGCGAAATGCGCGCGCTCGCGGAACAGGCCGAACGCCATATGCATCCCGGTGACCGGTGTGCGCAACTCATGGGAAGCGCGCAACACGAACTCGCTGCGTACCCGTTCAAATGCACGCTGCTCGGTGACGTCATGCAACACCATCACGGCGCCGAGAATATGGCCCTGGGTATGGCTGACGGGGGTCAGGCTATACGTCAACAATCGCGACTCACCATCGACCTCGATGCTCAAGTCTTCCGGGGCCCGCTCCAGAGTCCCGCCGCGCAGCACCAGTTGCAGCTGTCCATCAAGCTCGGGGCGCTCCAGCGCGGTGCCCAGCCCCTGGCCGAGCCGATCGGTGTCCCAACCCAATTGACGCTGTGCCACGGGGTTGAGGTGTTCCAACTGCCCTTCGCGGTCGATCATCAGCAACCCGTCGTCGATGCTGTCGAGTACCGCCTGTAAACGCTGCTGACCGGCGAGCAGCTCGTCGATATTGGTCGCCTGATGCTCGCGCAGGGCCTCGGCCATGATCCCGAAGCGTTTGGTCAGCTGGTTCATTTCCTCTGCCGAAGAAATAGGCAGGGTCACTTCGAAATTGCCTTGCCCGATGTTATCCGCCGCCTGGGCCAAGGCCTCTATCGGTGCGCCGAAACGCCGGGCGATGGCGTGCGCGGTCACGAAACCGATGATCAGAACCGCCAACCCCACCAGCCCAAGCAGACCGGCCACCAGCAGCGCCCGCTCCCGGGCCTGGCGCTCGATGACATTGATGTATTCCAGCGCACGCTTGTGCTCGGCGATCAAGCCATGGCGCAGCGTATTGAATTTTTCGGTGAGTTCACTGGTGCCCGTCAACACGCGCGACGTTTCTGGTGTCTGGTCGTACGCCTGCATGAAGCGCTGGTAGTCAGCCTTGGCCTGTGCAAAACCGTACTGGACGTCATTGCCGGCATCGGTAAGGGCAATGCCTTCATCCAGCAACCGATAATAGTGCTGCCTGGACTGCTCGAATGCAGCAGGATCCGGATGCTCGTTGAGCATGATGATCAACTGGTCGCCAAGGGTCTGGCGCAATTTCAGCCCCAGGTCGAGGGTGACGAAGTTGTTCCGGATCAGCGCTTCCTGAGTGCCCGCCATTTGCATCACGCTGACCAGACCGAGCAAGAGCCCGAGCAGCGCGACGGTGATCAGTGCGGAAATGCTCAGAAACAGCCGAGTGCGCAACTTCATCGCCAGTTTCATCGGGCGGGGCTCACAGGTTGTACTGCTTGCGTTTGCGGTACAGCGTCGAAGCGTCGATGCCCAACGTCTTGGCGGCTTGGTCCAGCGTGTCGGCGGTGGCCAGGACGGCGCCGATATGAGCCTTCTCCAACTCATCCAGACTCAACGCGGCACCGATACGAGGCGCGTTGTTGACCGGGGTTTCGGCCATGCCCAGGTGGCTGATCTCTACCCGCTCTTGCGGACAGATAATGCTCGCCCGCTCCACCACGTTCCGCAGCTCGCGGATGTTGCCCGGCCAGCGGTAGCTGAGCAGTGCTTCTCGGGCCGCATCGCTGAAACCCCGCGCCGGACGCGCGTATTCCTTGACGAAACGAGCCAGAAAACGATCGGCCAGGTTCAGGATGTCTTCCCTGCGCTCCCGCAAGGGCGGCAGGTGCAAGGTGATCACGTTCAGGCGATAAAGGAGGTCTTCACGGAAACGGCCGTCACGGACCATGTCCTCCAGATTGAGGTTGGTGGCCGCGAGAATTCGCACATCGGCTCGGCGGGTGACCGGGTCGCCGACGCGTTCGTATTCCTTGTCCTGGATAAAACGCAGCAACTTTGGCTGCAATGTCAGGGGAAAGTCGCCGATCTCGTCAAGAAACAGCGTTCCGCCATCGGCCTGATTGACACGGCCCAAGGTGCTTTCGCTGGCCCCGGTGAAGGCACCACGGCTGTGACCGAAGAGCTCGCTTTCCATGAGTTCGGCAGTCAGGGAAGGACAGTTGATCGTGACGCAGGATTTCTTTGCGCGCTTGCTCCAGCCATGTATGGCCTGGGACAGCTCGCCTTTACCGGTACCGGACTCGCCAAGAATCAAAATGTTGGCATCGGTGCTGGCAACCTGGCGGGCGGTTTCGAGCACCACTTTCATCGCCGGGCTGTGGGAGTCCAGGCCATCCTTGGGTTTGCGCACTTCACCTTCCAGGGCTTCCAGACGGGCCGACAGCTGTCGCACTTCCAGTTGCTTGGCGGTGGCCAGGCGCAGTTGGTCGGGGCTGCACGGTTTGACCAGGTAATCGGCGGCACCGGCCTGGATCGCGTCCACTGCCGTGTCTACCGCGGAGTGCGCGGTGACGATGACCACACGCATCCACGGCGCCTGGATGCGCATTTGCGCCAAAACATCGAGACCATTGTCTTCCCCCAGGCGCAAATCGAGGAAACACAAGTCGAAGACCTGACGTTGCAATAACGCGTCGGCTTGTGCAGCGCTGTTGGCCGTAGCGACGCTGTAGCCTTCATCTTCAAGGCAGTAGCGAAAAGTACGCAGGATGGCGGACTCATCGTCCACCAGCAGAATGCGGCCTTGGTGCTCAGTGGCTGATTCCATTTTCCTACGCTCCTTAGTGAATGATCTTGGTTAGTCCCGGAAAAATCGGGCAAGTTGCATGGTTGATTCTGGTCGATTCCGCCTACAACAGGGTAGCTCTCTGCTTACCCTACGGCTAATCGACTGATTTTGTTGTTTTTTTATCAGATAGCCGGTCTACACGCGCACGACTGATCATTTTTCTGACAGCCATGCCCTTCAGGCAATTCAAAAAACTTGAAAATACTTATGCATCGATCGTGCATTACGCCCGACCGCTGAAAGACCATCGTGCAGGATGCGTCCGACCCGATTTTGGCGTCGGTATTAACTTATTGATTTTGTTAGCTTTTTTTCTTAAGAAAAGCTGGCATGCAGGCTGCAATGACTCTCTTATCCAGGGCATTCAAATCGTCGCCCTAAACAAGATCACCACACTGTGGGAGGAGCTTCAGGATGAGTCGCCAACATGCCGCCCAAATGCGTATCTCGCCACCGCATATCCAGCAAGGTCTGTTTGCTGTTCTGGCGCTGTTGATCACGTTGATCGGCGGCCAGCAGTTTCAGCGTTGGGAGCAGAGTTCGCAGCAGGAAGCGTCGCGCGTGACTATCGAACATCCGGTCCAGACCCATTTCAGCGCCGCCAGCAGCAACCAGGCTGACCTCGCCCCGATGCGAATGATGGACGTCGACCAGGCACAGCCTGTGGATGAGATGCCCCGTCAGGAACGTTGGGTGTTCTAACTGACAGAGCTTGAACCAACAGAGCTTGGCGCGCTGGCTGCGCCGGGATAAAGCACCACAAGCATCACCTCTAAAATAGAAGCGTAAGGAGAATCACCATGTTGAGCTGGGCAATCACATTCTTGATCATTGCCATCATCGCTGCAGTACTGGGCTTCGGTGGTATCGCGGGCACCGCCACGGGTATCGCCAAGATTCTCTTTGTCGTGTTCCTGGTGATGTTCATTGCTTCGTTCTTCTTTGGCCGCCGCGGTCGAGGCTGAACATGAGCGTTTCCTTCAAGACACTGGCAGCCGCCCTGCTCTTGGGCGGTAGTGCCATGACCATGGCCGCCAATGATGGCCAGACGCGGGTCAACGAGCTTTTGAGCGCCGACCCGCAATACCGTGAAACCTGGCAAGGCGTTGTGAAGAAAGAAGAACGCCTGCCTGAATGGGTGATGAACCTGTCCGGCGCTGCCGAGCAAATGAATGCGGTTGAAGAAGACGGCGACCAGTATCTGGTGGGGCCGCTTTGCGAATCGCAGGCCACATGCCTGAATAATCGATTGATTGTCGCCGTCAGCTTCGACAAAAAGCATGCCTACGCTATGCTGGTTGAAGTACCTGCGGGATTGCCGGCTGACAAGTCGCCGACGCGCCACGCCAATTATCGTTTTCTGGGAAAACCAGACCAGGGTATGCAGGATCTGCTGATGGAACAGCTGAAGAAAGATCCTAACTGGTACTGATTTTGAGATATGAAAGAAGCCAACTGCTTCTTTCCAAATGCGCTACCCGATAAAGGTAGACGCATGACCAAGGGGTCGGGATGTTCTGCCTGTTTCAGGGGCGGAGTGACCTACGGGTACATGGGGTGCCTGCGCAAGGGCCGGGTCAGGCAAAAAGCTGCGACGCAAGTTCGCCGATCACTGATGCTCGACGGACTTGCGAAGAGCTTCTACGTGCAAAGCGTTGAATTAGAGCGATCCTCCCCATTTCGTCGTTTCACCTTCAAAATGTTGCCGTGCTCCCTGGAAACTGTTTTTCGGGAGGTCCGCGCACGACCGTACATCGAGAAATATTACCGCCCTTTTGCGCTTAATTTTCGCTGCGCCATGGCGGATTTACTTGAAAAACACCCCTCGCCCGACTGATCAAAAAACATCCGATCTTCCCTGAGATGGCCGGTTCACGGCACTTATGCCTGCCGAAATGTCGTATTCGAACCGGTTGGGACGCGAGTTTCACTATAAAAAGCTCATGCCGATTCGGCATAGGGTAGGCGTTTACGGCATTAGACGTCGCTTCCTTGCATCGGAATAGTTGCGCCTTTTTTCGCTTGCCAGAGAGCCACCATCCAGCGCTCCGGGCACCTTATACGGGGGCAGATGCACAAGACTTTTACGCCACAAGCGTGCCAGTTCCTGCATCGGCCTGAGTCAAACGCAAGTAAGGGTAAAGATATGAAGAAGGCAAAGCTTAGCCTCGCCTGGCAGATCCTAATCGGTCTGGTATTGGGGATTGCAATCGGTGCGCTGCTCAACCATTTCAGTGCCGAAAAAGCCTGGTGGATCAGTAACGTACTGCAACCGGCAGGCGATATCTTTATCCGTCTGATCAAGATGATCGTGATCCCGATCGTGGTCTCCTCGTTGATCGTCGGTATCGCCGGTGTCGGCGATGCGAAGAAGCTCGGCAGCATCGGCCTGAAGACCATCCTCTACTTCGAAATCGTGACCACGATTGCCATCGTCGTCGGCCTGGTCCTGGCCAATGTGTTCCAACCGGGTACCGGCATCGACATGAGCACGCTGGGTACCGTCGATATTTCCAAGTACCAGGCCACAGCCGCCGAGGTGCAGCATGAACACGCGTTCATCGAAACCATCCTCAACCTGATCCCGTCGAACATCTTCGCGGCCATCGCCCGTGGCGAGATGCTGCCGATCATCTTCTTCTCGGTGTTGTTCGGCCTCGGCCTGTCGAGCCTCAAACCCGACTTGCGCGACCCGCTGGTGAAGATGTTCCAGGGCGTGTCGGAAAGCATGTTCAAAGTCACCCACATGATCATGAGCTACGCCCCGATCGGCGTTTTCGCACTGATCGCGGTGACCGTGGCCAACTTTGGCTTCGCCTCCCTGCTGCCGCTGGCCAAACTGGTGCTCCTGGTTTACTTCGCCATCGCCTTCTTCGCCTTCATGGTGCTGGGCTTGATCGCTCGCCTGTTCGGTTTCTCGGTGATCAAGCTGATGCGCATCTTCAAGGATGAGCTGGTGCTGGCTTACTCCACCGCCAGCTCCGAAACCGTGCTGCCACGTGTCATCGAGAAGATGGAAGCCTACGGCGCACCGAAAGCCATCTGCAGCTTCGTGGTACCGACCGGTTACTCGTTCAACCTCGACGGCTCGACCCTGTACCAGAGTATTGCGGCGATTTTCATTGCCCAGCTGTACGGCATCGACCTGTCCATCAGCCAGCAATTGCTGCTGGTGCTGACGTTGATGGTCACCTCCAAAGGCATCGCCGGCGTGCCGGGTGTGTCCTTCGTGGTGCTGCTGGCCACATTGGGCAGCGTGGGTATTCCATTGGAAGGCCTGGCGTTCATCGCCGGTGTCGACCGCATCATGGACATGGCCCGTACCGCACTGAACGTGATCGGCAACGCGTTGGCCGTATTGGTCATCTCCCGTTGGGAAGGCATGTACGACGACGCCAAGGGCCAGCGCTACTGGAACTCCCTGCCGCACTGGCGCAGCAAGGAAAAATTGCCGGCTGGCGAGATTTCCAACAACTGACGCCTCCCCTGTAGGAGCCGGCTTGTCGGCGAAGAACGATAACGCGCAGTGACTGATACACCGCGGCGCCCCGTTCGCCAGCAAGCCGGCTCCTACAGTCAGGGGTTGCAAGCACATTAAGTGCAGGACGCACCCCCGCAGACAAACCCCGGAGAAATCCGGGGTTTGTCGTTTCTGGCTACCCCGCTATCATTCGCCGCATTCTTTGGGGGATTTAACTGATGCTCAATGGCCTGTGGCTCGGCTTCTTCGTCGTGGCAGCCGTATCGGCGCTGACGCAGTGGTTGATCGGTGGCAACGCCGGGATCTTCGCGGCGATGGTGGAAAGCATTTTCGCCATGGCCAAATTGTCGGTCGAGGTCATGGTCTTGTTGTTCGGCACCCTCACCCTCTGGCTGGGCTTTCTGCGGATCGCCGAGAAAGCCGGCATCGTCGAGTGGCTGGCCAAGGCGTTGGGGCCATTGTTCCTGCGGCTGATGCCGGAAGTGCCGGCCGGGCACCCCGCCATCGGCCTGATCACGCTCAACTTCGCCGCCAATGGCCTGGGCCTGGATAACGCCGCCACGCCGATCGGCCTCAAGGCCATGAAGGCGCTGCAGGAGCTCAACCCCAGCGCCACCATTGCCAGCAATGCCCAGATCCTGTTCCTGGTGCTTAACGCCTCTTCCCTGACCCTGTTGCCGGTGACGATCTTCATGTACCGCGCCCAGCAAGGTGCGCCCGATCCGACGCTGGTGTTCCTGCCGATCCTGCTGGCGACCAGTTGCTCGACGCTGGTTGGTCTGTTGTCAGTGGCGGTGATGCAACGCCTGCGCCTGTGGGACCCGGTGGTGCTCGCGTACCTGATTCCCGGAGCCCTGATACTGGGTGGTTTCATGGCGCTGCTGGCGACGCTCTCGGCGACCGCTCTGGCCGGCCTGTCATCGATCCTCGGCAACCTGACGCTGTTCGGGTTGATCATGCTGTTCCTGGTGATCGGTGCGTTGCGCAAGGTGAAGGTCTACGAGGCGTTCGTCGAAGGCGCCAAAGAAGGCTTCGATGTGGCGAAGAACCTGCTGCCGTATCTGGTCGCGATGCTCTGCGCCGTCGGCGTGCTGCGGGCATCCGGGGCGCTGGATTTTGGTCTGGACGGAATTCGGCATCTGGTGGAGTGGGCCGGTTGGGACACGCGCTTCGTCGATGCCTTGCCGACCGCCATGGTCAAGCCATTCTCGGGCAGCGCGGCCCGGGCGATGCTGATCGAAACCATGCAGACGTCCGGGGTCGACAGCTTCCCGGCATTGGTGGCAGCGACGGTGCAGGGCAGTACGGAAACGACGTTCTATGTGCTGGCGGTGTACTTCGGTGCAGTGGGCATTCAGCGCGCGCGGCATGCGGTGGGGTGTGCATTGCTGGCGGAACTGGCCGGCGTTCTTGGCGCCATCGGGGTCTGTTACTGGTTCTTCGGCTGACCGCGAACCCCTTGTGTGAGCGGGCTTGCTCGCGAAAGCGGTGTGTCATTCAGTATTGATGTCGATTGACACAACGCCTTCGCGAGCAAGCCCGCTCCCACAGGGTTCAGTGCTGGGCTCAGGGTTTTGGTGGCGGCGCAGCTTTGCGCCCTTGCTCAACCGTCCAGGCCACCACTTGTGCCGTCAGTTGATCACTCGCCTGGCCAAACCCGGCCACTACCGCCGGCACCTTCACATCGCTCAACGGCTGACGCACTTCAAAGCGCCGGCTGGCGAGGATCCGCTGGTCATGACCGCGCACCAGCAACGCATCCAGCCGTACGACCACGGTCGCCGTGCGGTCCTGGTATTCCGTCTGGAACGCCTGCAGATTGCCGCCCAGCTCCAGGTCCGCCTGGAAATTACTGTCATCGGTGCTCAGCAGCGACACCCGACCGTCACGCTGGAAACCATCGAGCAGACGATTGCGCAGCAGCACCGGCGCCGGGTCGCTCCAGCGTGAAGCCTTGTAGCTGCTGATCAAGTCACCCTGCGGGATCACCGCGATGTTCGGGCTGTTCAACGCCTGGCTGGCCTGCGGCTTGGTCAGGCGAAGCGACCAGGGTTGCGGCACGGCTGGATTGCCTGAGGCGCTGCTCTGGGACATCGGTAGCCGATAGACATCGGACGGCTCTGACTTGGGCAGGATCGAGCAGGAAGCGGTCAACGCAAAAGCGGCGAGGATAGCGAGGTGACTCACTTTCATGGCGTGAATTCCTTGTTCTTGTCGTTGCCCAGCAAATAACCGCTGGGGTTGGCTTCCAGGCGCTGGGAAATGGCCCGCAACGACGTCAGGGTATCGCGCAATTCACGCACAGCCGGCGCCAGGCCATTGAGGCCTTGCATCCCGCTGTTCAGCGAATCCTGATTGTTGGTGAGCAGCTTGTTGATCGTGGCGCTGCTCTGTTCCAGCGATTTCATGGCCTGTTCGGCACTGCCGAACATCTGTTTACCCTGATCGCTGATCAAGCCGTTGGCATTGCGCATCAACGCGGCGGTCTGCTCCAGCGTGGCCGTGGCCTGCTTGCCGATGGCACCCAGTTGTTGCATGGCCTGGCGGATGTCGCCGCGCTGATCGGCGAGGGTGCCGGTGGTTTGTTCCAGATGCTCAAGGGTCTTGCTGATGCGCTCGACATTCTCCGAAGAAAACATCTGATTGGCGTTGTGCATCAGCTCGTTCACGCCGGCCATCAGGTCGGTGCTGTCGTTGAGCAGTTGGGCGATAGGCGAGGGCGATGCAACGATCGTCGGTAAATCACCGGCCTTGCCCCTGAGCGTCGGGCTCTGTGGTGTGCCACCGCTGAGTTGGATGATCGAGGTCCCGGTAATCCCGGTCAGCGCCAGTTTGGCCTCGGTGTCTTCCTTGATCGGCGTATCACCGCCCAGGCGGATGCGCGCCAGCACCCGGCGCGGGTCTTTCGGGTCCAGGCGCAACGTCACCACGTCGCCGACCTTGATCCCGCTGTACTGCACGGCGCTGCCCTTGGACAAGCCGCTGACCGTCTCGTTGAAGACGATTTCGTAGTCCTTGAACTCGGTGTCGACGCTGGACTTGGCCAGCCACAGCCCGAAGAGCAGGGCGCCTGCCACCACAATCACGGTGAACAGGCCGATCAATACATGATGGGCTCGGGTTTCCATGTCAGGCCTCGTTTAGCTGGTTAGCGGCGGTCAGCGCCGCGCGGCCGCGAGGGCCATGGAAGTATTCGTGAATCCACGCATCGTCTGTTTCCGAAACGACATCGATGGCATCGGCCACCAGCACTTTCTTCTGCGCCAGCACGGCGACCCGGTCGGTGATGGTGTAGAGGGTGTCGAGGTCGTGGGTCACCAGAAACACGCTCAAGCCCAGGGCATCGCGCAGGGTCAGGATCAATTGATCGAACGCCGCCGCACCGATCGGATCGAGGCCGGCGGTCGGTTCGTCGAGAAACAGGATGTCCGGGTCCAGCGCCAACGCCCGGGCCAGCGCCGCACGCTTGATCATGCCGCCGGACAGCGAAGCAGGGTATTTGTCCGCCGCCGACAGCGGCAGCCCCGACAGGGCGAGCTTCACCGCCGCCAGATGCTCGGCGTCGTCGCGGCTCAGTCCAGCATGCTCGATCAGGGGCAAGGCCACGTTCTCGGTCACGGTCAGCGAAGAGAACAGGGCGCCTTTCTGAAACAGCACGCCAAAGCGCCGTTCGACCAGCGAGCGCTCATGTTCGGCCAGCGTCGGCAGGTTCTTGCCGAAGACTTTTACCTCGCCTTCACTGGGCTGACGCAAACCGACAATACTGCGCAGCAGCACCGATTTACCGCTACCGGAACCGCCCACCACGGCGAGGATCTCGCCCTTGTACAAGTCCAGGTCCAGGCCCTCGTGCACACTCTGGCTGCCAAAACGATTGCACAGCCCACGGACTTCGATCACCGCCTCGGTGGGCGCTCGGGGTATTCGACTCACCAGCCCATCTCCATGAAAAACAGTGCGGCCACGGCGTCGAGCACGATGACCACGAAAATCGACTGGACCACACTCGACGTGGTGTGGGCGCCGACAGATTCGGCGCTGCCGCTGACCTTGAAGCCCTCAAGGCAACCAATCGCGGCGATGAGAAACGCGAAGATCGGCGCTTTGACGATCCCCACCAGAAAATGCTGAACGCCGATATCGGTTTGCAACAGCGACAGGTACATCGCCGGTGAAATATCCAGCGACACCGCGCAGACCACGCCGCCACCGATAATCCCCGAAAGCATCGCCAGGAACGTCAACATCGGCAGCGCCACCAGCAGCGCCAGAACGCGCGGCACCACCAGCAGTTCCATCGGGTCCAGACCCAGGGTCCGGATGGCGTCGATTTCTTCGTTGGCCTTCATCGAGCCGATTTGCGCAGTGAATGCACTGGCGGTGCGCCCGGCCATCAGGATCGCGGTCAGCAACACACCGAATTCGCGCAGGAAGGAGAACGCCACCAGGTCCACGGTAAAAATACTCGCGCCGAAACTCGCCAGCACCGTCGCCCCGAGAAATGCCACCACGGCCCCCACCAGAAAGGTCAACAGGGCGACGATGGGCGCAGCATCCAGGCCGGTCTGTTCGATGTGCGCCACCATCGGCGTCAGGCGCCAGCGCTTGGGGCGAAACAGGCCGCGGGCCATGGTTTCCAGGATCAGGCCGACGAAGCCCAGCAATTGCAGGGTGTCCTGCCAGACCGTTGCCACCGCGCGGCCGATGCGGGTCAGCAGTTGAATGCCGACGCTGGTTTGCGGCTCCTTGACCGGAACGCAGAAGTCGGTCAGCGAGCAATAGACGGTTTGCAACAAGGCGCGGTCGGCAGAGGACAGGGTGCAATCGGGATGCTCGGCAGACTTGCCAAGACGCTCGGACCCCAGCAGCTCCACCAGTAACGATGCACCGGCGGTATCGAGCGCGCCGAGGCCGTTAAGGTCAATGTGGGTGCTGTCGTCGTAGCGGCCGCGCAGCTGTTCGCTCAGGCGCTTGAGATCAGCGTAATGGGCGAGCGTCCAGTCACCCGTAATCTGCAATTGAGCAGGGGTGTCAGAGGTATCCAGTCGGGCATTGCCGGCCATTGTGCTGCTGGTCATAAGCTCCATGCTTGTTCGGCTGTTATGCAGGCCTAAGTTAATAGCATGAACGGCCTTACTTTTCTTTGACCCGTGTGCTGTCCGTGATCTCGAAACGCAACACCCCGATCAACTGGCCGTCTTCGGTCAACACCCGAACCTGCCACTTGCCCGCAGGGTTGCCGGGGAAATTCTGTTTGTGGGTCCAGGCCCGGTAGCCTTCCTTGCGCCCGCCGCGAATATCCAGGGCGATGCGGTCGACCTCTTTGCCGTTGAACTGCCAGACATGATAAATCCGCTCGTTCAGCCCCCGCGGGGCATTGATCGCGGTGTAGGCGTACAGACCGCCGCCGCGAATCTGCTCGGCGCTGACTTCATCGAGGCTGGCGCCGGGGGTGCGGTCCTGCATTTGCGTGCTGATCGCCACATCGGTCATCCACAGCGTTGCCGGCGGCACCCACGAGCGCAGTACCCAACCGACGCCACCGATACCCACGGTGATACTCAGGATGGCCAACGCGTTGCGCACGGTCCTGATCGGGAAGATCGACGCCAGGCTCGGGAACGACAGCACGACCGCAGTGCCCAGGGCCAGTTTGAAACTTTGGGAGGTGGTCAGGTGCAGGATGACGGGCAGGGCGGTCAGCAGTGCCGCGAACAGCGTCAGGGTATGCAGCGCCAGGAACGCCCAGCGTCGTGGTGCCAGCCATTTGTAGTAGAGCGGGTCGATGATGGAAATCAGTGCGGCAATGCACAGCATCCCGGTAAAGAATAACTGGCCGCTGTTCCAGGTAGTGGTGATGAAAAAGAAGGGCAGGACGAAAAACAGGCTTTCCTGGTGGATCATCTGCGTGGCGTAACGCAGCAGAGGCCGGGGGATTTCGCGGTTGAAGATCCTGGCGAACAGCTTGGTCAGGCTGTTTTCCAGCATCAGCCAGATCCAGCTGATCAGCATGATGATGGTGATCCACGTCGCCAGACCTTGCTGACGATCCACCAGCATGAAGCTGCCGACCCCGGAAATGAAACCGCCGAGCGCAATGACCCCAGGGTAGCGCTTCATCAATTCCAAAATGCGCTGTACGAAAAGGGTCAGGGTAGGCATTCGGCGGTTCGCAATAGTCGTGGGAAAAATCCTCGACAGAGTACCGCCCGGTGGGCGGTGTGGCGAGGGCAGGGTGGTCGTCCATTCGACCAACACAGCACTGTGGCGAGGGAGTTGTTACTTTCTGCGATGGAAGCGCCAGCCCAGCAACCCCAGGACGATAAGCCCAATCACTCCGGCCATCGCCCACACCAGCTGGTCATCGCTCATCAACGGTTTTTCAATCCGCAGGTAGCCCGGCTGCTGCAGCAATTCACGCATGGCCTTGTTCGCCTCTGCCAGCGTCACCCCTCGCAGTTCCTTGGCCGGGTCGACGAAACGGCCGTCCCCGTAGCTGCCAAGGGCGCTCCAATAATAATCGGCCAGTGCGCTGTTACCTTGCACGGCCCAGGCCTGGCGGGCGATGGCGGCCTGCTTGAGACGGTTGAAGGTGTCGCCATCCAGGCCGTTCTTGAGCAACCCGGCCTTCAACTCGTCCAGCACCTGTTTGGCCTCGGGCACGTCATCGCGGTCGAGGTCCGCGTTCAGGCTCATGAAGCCCACCCCGCCAAACACCTCACGCTCGGCCGAGGGGCCGTAGGACAAACCATGGGTCAGGCGCAATTGGCGATAGAGCGCCCAGTCCAGGTAGTCCTTGAGCAAGTCGTAGGTCTGATCGTGCTGCTCCTCCTGCACCGGCTCCGGTACCAGCCAGTGCAACTTGGCAGCTCCGCCGACGAAACCATGATTCAACGTGCGCTCATGGTCGGCGCTGGTCTTGATGTCCGGCAGGGGCGGGTGATCGGTCGGGTCGACCGCCTCAAGCGCGCCCCAGGACCGCTCCAGATAAGCCGGCAGCAAGCGGTCGAGGTCGCCGACCACGATCAGGGTCATGTTGTTGGGCGCGTACCAGGCCTTGCGCACTGACTCCAATTGTTCGCGGGTCAGGTAATCGACCTCGGCTCGCTCGGGGCATTTCAGGCCCAGTTCCACGGCCAGCTGATTACTTGCCGTATGGCCCAGGTCCTGGCGATCCAGCCAGCGTTGCAAGTGGGTGTAGTGGCCACCGTCTTCGCGCTCGACCACTTGTTTGGCGGCATTGATCGAGTTGTCGTCGATTCGGGTCTGGGTCAGTAGCGCCAACAGCAGATCGAGGACCTTACGCTGGTTTTTCGCCGGGGCCTCGATGACGAATGTCGTGTCGGCATTGCTGGTGAACGCGTTCCATTCACCGCCCAGGGCCTGCATGCGTTCCTCCAGGCCGCCTTCGCCAGTGGCATCGATGCCGGTGAACAGCAAATGCTCGAGCAGGTGCGGCAGCTCTTTGTCGGCACAGCTGAAATCATCGATACCGACGCCGACCACCAGCCGAATCGCCACATGCCCGCGCTCGGTACCGGGCTTGAGCAACAACTGCAGGCCGTTGGGCAGGGGATAGCCTTCAACCTGGAAGCGATCCAGGGCAAACGAAGGGAATGAACCAAGCAACAGGCAGGCGAACAACAGGTAACGCATAGCGAGCTTCCAGGCAATCAATCGGAGATCCGTGTCGTCCTTGAGGCCGCTATCGCGGGCAAGCCCGCTCCCACAGTGGATCTTCGGTGTCGGAACTGTGTCCGACTCAGATCACCTGTGGGAGCGGGCTTGCTCGCGAAGACGGCCTTGAGGCTGAATCAATGTAACTGACTGACCACTGTGCCAGACGTTCAAGGCGAATGCGTGGTGTCGGCCAAATCATCGACAGCCAGTGCGCCGGTGTCCGTCGTTTCCAGCACCACATATGCGCTGCTGCAGAACAGCGAGTTCAGACGCTTCATGTCCGCGATCAGCTCCAGGTGCAGCGAACTGGTTTCGATACTCTGCACGATCTTACGCTGCAATCGACTGACGTGAGCATGGGCCAAACGGCGCTCCTGTGCGCGAAAGCGACGTTTTTCCCGCAGCAACTGGCGGGCACTTTCCTTATCGGCACTGAGGAATACCGACAACCCGAGGCGCAGGTTGGCTATCAGCTGGTGGTGCAGCCCCGCCAATTCTTCCAGCCCGATCTCGGAAAAAGACCGGCGTTGCGAGGTTTTCTGCTGCTGGACCTTGCGCAACATGCGCTCGATCAAGTCGCTGGCGAGTTTGAGATTGATCGCCAGCTCGATGATTTCCGCCCAGCGCCGACTGTCCTGGTCGCTGAGGTCTTCCCGGGGCATTTGCGCCAGGTAGAGCTTGATGGCGCCGTAGAGCGCTTCCACATCATCGGTCAGGCGGCGCATTTCCTGGGTGACGGCGGTTTGCTTGCCGCGCAGCACGTCGAGCATGGCTTCAAGCATGTTGTCGATCAGATCGCCGATACGCAGGGTTTCGCGGGCGCGTTGGCCAGCGCCAGGCTGGGGGTGACCAACGCCGTCGGGTCAAGATGTCGCGGTTTGGCGGTACCGTTGACTTGCGGACGCTCCGGCAACACCCACGCACAGAACCTGGCCATCGGCCCGACACTGGGCAGCAGGATCAGGCAGCGGGCGGTGTTGTAGAGCAGGTGAAAGCCGATGACCATTTCCTGGGGACTGAAATCCAGGCCATCCATCCAATGCGCCAGGGGATCGAGTACCGGAATGATCAGCAGCAGGCCGATCAGCTTGTACAGCAGGCTACCCAACGCAACCTGGCGGCCAGCCGCGTTCTGCATGCTGGTGCTGAGAAAGGCGAGGATGCCGCTGCCAATGTTGGCGCCGATCACCAGGCCGATGGCCACTGGCAGACTGATCACCGCGGCACCGGCCAGGGTCGCCGTCAGCAGGACGGCGGCCAGGCTGGAATAGGAAATCATTGCGAACAGCGCGCCGACCAGGGCATCGAGCAGGATGTCGCCGGTCAGCGAGGCAAAGATCACTTTCACACCCTGGGCCTGGGTGATCGGCGCGGCGGATTCGACGATCAGTTGCAGTGCCAGAATGATCAGCCCCAGGCCGATACTGACGCGGCCCATTTGCCCCAGTCGTGTCTGTTTGCGGGACAGGAAGAAAATCACCCCGAGGAAAATCAGCAGCGGCGACAGCCACGACAGGTCCAGGGTCAGCACTCGCGCCATCAACGCGGTACCCACGTCGGCCCCGAGCATGGTCGCCAGGGCAGGGGTCAACGCCATCAAGCCCTGACCGACAAAGGAGGTGACGAGCATGGCGGTGGCGTTGCTGCTCTGGACCATGGCCGTCACCACGATTCCCGAGATGAATGCCAGCCAGCGCCTGGACATGTTCTGCCCGATGACGTGGCGCAAGTTGGAACCGTAGACCCGCAGGATGCCGGTTCGGACGATGTGCGTGCCCCAGATCAACAAGGCCACGGCAGATAACAAATTGAGCAGGGTGAGCATGCAGGCCCCCTGTGGTGGTAGCGCCCCAATGGGGCAAAGTTGACGGTGCCGCGCTTTTTTCTACGTTCTGTATTTAAGCTGTAGTTGGCTAACGGTCTGGGCGCCAGCATCGCATAGCTAAAGAAGCGATTGAAACAAAACTGTCACAAAAACAGTTTGATGCGGACAAGAAAAAGGGGCCCGAAGGCCCCCCTGTTCATGTAGGAGCGAGCTTGCTCGCGATGGACGTCAACGATTACGCGTATCGTCTGAATGAACGCGTCGCCCTTGAGGCCTTCGCGAGCAAGCTCGCTCCTACAAGTCCCTCGGTTACTGACCCGGAACATCCTTGCGCAGTTTCACTGGATCCTGCTGTTTGCGCTTTTTCGCCATCGCGGTGCGCAGCTTGATGTTGATCGTCTCCACCGCCAGCGAGAACGCCATGGCGAAGTAGACATAGCCTTTTGGCAGATGCACATCCAGAGACTCGGCAATCAACACGGTACCGACCAGCAACAGGAACGACAGCGCCAGCATTTTCAGCGAAGGGTGCTTGTCGATGAACTCGCTGATGGTGCGCGAGGCAACCATCATCACCAGCACCGCAACGATGATCGCTGCAACCATGACCGGTACGTGGGAAACCATGCCCACCGCGGTGATCACGGAGTCCAGCGAGAACACGATGTCGATGATCGCGATCTGGATGATGGTGTAGAGGAAGTTGCCGCCCTTGCCCGAAGGCTCGTCGCCGCTTTCGTCCTCGCCTTCCAGCGCGTGGTACATCTCCTGGGAGCTCTTCCACAACAGGAACAGGCCACCGAAGAACAGGATCAGGTCACGCCCGGAGATAGCCTGGCCGAACACTTCAAACAGGTCGGCGGTGAGGCGCATGACCCAGGTGATCGACAGCAACAACAGAATCCGCGTGACCATGGCCAGGGCCAGGCCGAAAATCCGGGTGCGCTGCTGCATGTGTTTGGGCATGCGGCTGACCAGGATCGAAATCATGATGATGTTATCGATACCCAGGACGATTTCCAGGGCGGTCAGGGTAAAGAAGGCAACCCAGATTTCAGGGTTGGTCAGCCATTCCATGTGTATTCCTTTGAGCGATTGTTAAACCAGGCCGGGCCCGGACTTCAAAACCACGAAGCCGGACCCGTCATGGTGAGTCTTGGGCTTATAGAGTGCTGAACAGCGGAAAAATCCCCATCAGCAATGCAGCGACCAGTATGCACAGGCAAACCAGCACTGCCCACTTCAAGGTGAACCGCTGGTGATCACCGAAATCGATACCGGCCAGGGCCACCAACAGGTAAGTCGACGGTACCAGCGGGCTCAACAAGTGGACGGGCTGACCGACGATCGAGGCACGTGCCATTTCCACTGCGGTAATTCCGTAGTGACTCGCGGCCTCGGCAAGCACCGGTAACACGCCATAATAAAACGCGTCGTTGGACATGAAGAACGTGAACGGCATGCTCACCAACGCGGTGATTACGGCCAGGTACGGGCCGAGGAAGTCCGGAATTACCGATAACAGGCTTTTCGACATCGCGTCGACCATGCCGGTGCCCGAGAGGATACCGGTGAAAATGCCCGCGGCAAAGATCAGACCGACCACGGCCAGCACGCTACCGGCGTGGGCCGCGACGCGATCCTTCTGCTGTTGCAGGCACGGGTAATTGACGATCATCGCGATACTGAAGGCCACCATGAACAATACAGGCAGCGGCAACAGGCCGGCGACCAGGGTGCACATCAGGCCCAGCGTCAGGGCGCCGTTGAACCAGATCAGCTTTGGACGCCGGGCATCCGGGAACTGGGAAACGCTGATTTCGCTGTGGTCGATTTCATCGCCCACCAGGTGCAATTCACCCAGACGGGCACGTTCACGTTTACCGTAGAAGTAGGCAATCGCCAGGATCGCTACGACACCGGCCAGCATCGCGGGCACCATCGGCACAAAGATGTCGGACGGATCGACGTGCAGCGCACTGGCCGCACGCGCGGTCGGGCCGCCCCAAGGGGTCATGTTCATCACGCCACCGGCGAGGATGATCAGACCGGCCATGATCCGTGGGCTCATGCCGATGCGGCTGTAGAGCGGCAGCATGGCGGCCACGCAGATCATGTAAGTGGTCGCGCCGTCACCATCGAGGGACACCACCAGCGCCAGCACGGCGGTGCCGACCGAGACTTTCAGCGGGTCACCCTTGACCAGCTTGAGGATCTTGCGCACGGCCGGGTCGAACAGGCCGGAGTCGATCATCAGGGCAAAGTAGAGGATGGCGAACATCAGCATCACGCCGGTCGGCGCCAGCTTGGTAATGCCGTCGAGCATCATCGGGCCGATCTTCGGCGCGAACCCGCCGAACAGGGCAAACAGGATCGGGATGATGATCAACGCAATCAGCGCAGACAGGCGCTTGGTCATGATCAGGAACATGAACGTGATGACCATGGCGAAGCCAAGGAAAGTCAGCATGGGAATACTCCAGGCATAGCGCGGCTAGGGAATGGGCGAACCGGTTGGGGTCAGCGCAGAACGGGAAGCACGAGACGTACGGGTGGAGTGGCGGCGAAGCGGCGAGTAGCAGAAGACATCAGGATCACCATTGTTGTTGTTAAAGGGCTGTGCGAGCGATAAAACACTGGCATTGGCCAACCGGTCTGTTGCCGGCAGTGGGGCGATCCTAATCGCGCAAGCTTTCACCCAGCTTTCGCGGATGAAAGCATTGACCGGATGTGCAACCGGTCGTCGGACGAAGGCGTCGGTCAATAGGCATGAGGAGGGAAGGTCATGAGCGAACTTCACACGGGCGGCTGCCACTGCGGACAACTGCGCTATCAATTCATCGGGGCGTTGCACGACATCGCCTATTGTCATTGTTCGATCTGCCGGCGGGTCAGCGGTGCAATAGTGACCACCTGGATCACCGTGCCCGCGTCGGCCTTTCAATGGCTGACCGGGGCGCCTGCGCGGACGAGCACTTGCCGTCTGAGCCAGAAGAAACGCTCTGATCAAAAAATAGACAGGTCCAGCGGACGGATCGCGCCCATCCAGATCGCATGCTCCGTATGGTCGAGCAGATCGTTACCGGTGTCCGGGTGCAGGAACACCACCAGACCTTTGCGGTTGAGCGCCAACCACGGCAGCACGTCGCCAAGGTGCTGCGGCTCGAAAGCCAACTGGCAACTCCAGTCCGGGTGCGGCCCCACCGGTCGCTCATGCACCCGCCCCATCTTCACCGCCAATAACCGGGCCGCTTGCTCACACAAGGCCCGGGCCTGATCGATGCTGCTGGCGTCGAAATACACATGGGCGTGATAGCCCTTGATCTGTTGCATCTGGAATCCCTCTAAACCCGGTCGAACCCTCACCGTTTCCTACAGGTCACACGCCATATAAGTCGCAAACAAGGAATCTCAGCCATGAAAAATGCCGAAACCCCCGTAGTGAAAGTGGTGCTCTATGGTGCCATGAGTAGCCTGGGCAGTGCGCTGATGGCTGAAATGCTGCGGCGCCAGCATGAAGTGATCGCCATTCTCGATGACCTGACAGCGCTCGCGCCGCGTCCGGGTTTGCGCACCAAGACCGGCGATTTGTTCGATGCCGAACGCGTGAAGCAAAGCGTGGCCGGGAGCTCCGCGGTCATTTGCCTGTTGGATGCACCGGGTCTGCCGTTCAATAGCGAGCATGTGGAAAAAACCATCGTACCGGGACCGGTCGAACAAGTGCTGGCCGTGGATGCATTGATCGACGGCATGCAGGCTGCGGGCATTGCCCGGCTGTTTCTGGTTGGCGATTTCGAAGTGCTGGATGATCCGGAGTTGGAGGACCAACTGGAACACCACGCCGCCGAAGAAATCCGCGAGGCTGTGCAAAGCAGTTCCTTGCGCTGGACCCTGGTCAATGCGCCACGCGGGGTGCCGGGGTTGACCATTGAACATTTCAGCCACGTCAGCAGCAGCCTGGAGCCGGGTCTGGCCGAACCGCTGGCCCGGTTGAACCGTGTAGCGGTCGGGATCGCCGATGAGTTGCAGCTTAATTTGCACCTGGGCGAGCATGTGAACTTCATCGCAGCTTCAGAACCCTGAAAAATCGCAGCCTGCGGCAGCTCCAACCTTGAAATACGTTCCCCCTGTAGGAGCTGGCTTGCCAGCGAAGGCGGCCTCGAGTCCTGCAGTGCCCATCAAGACGCCTTCGCCAGCAAGCCGGCTCCTACAGGGGTCGGCGTTTTCCACAATTCAGCAGGCGGTGATCGTTTCGCTTCACACCGCAATCGACGGTAGTGGCAGGCCATTGAGCGATTGCGCACTGCTGGCCTGCTCGGCCATCAACCAGTCGACGAATTGTTGAATCAACGGCCCACGCCGTTTGCGCTGAGGCAGGACCACGTAATAACCCAACCTGGAAATCACCGTTTCAGCAATCGGCCGACACAACAAGTCTTGCGCCAGCAAGTTATCCACAAGGTGCCGCCACCCGATCGCCACGCCCTGTCCGCCAATCGCCGCTTGAATCAACAAGGTGTAATTGTCGAAACGCAATTGCCCCGGTGCTGGTGCCGACGAGATTCCCAGTTCGCGAAATACGCCGCTCCAGTCAAACCAGTTGCTGCTGTTTTCGCCGCGCAGATGCAGCAGTGGAAATTCCAGCAATGTCTGGACCGGCAAGGGCAGGGGGCGATCTTTCAACAGCAGTGGACTGCACACGGGAAACACTTCCTCGCTGAACAGCCAATGGCTTTCACCTTGTTTGAATCGGCCATCACCGAACAACACCGCCACATCGATATCGGTGCGCAGCATGTTGAGGCTGCGTTCGCTGGTGACCAGGCTGACATCGACCTGAGGGTTGGCGGCGTGAAATCGATGCAGCCGCGGCATCAGCCAATAGGCGGCAAAGGCAAAATCGGTGGCGACCTGCAACACCTCGTGTTGATGCTGTGCGCTGATCGCGCTCAATCCAGCGTCTATGTTCTGCAATCCTGCTTGAACCTGCTGAAAAAGGATCGACCCGGCCTCGGTTAATTCGATGCCGCGATAGATCCGATCGAACAGCCGCGTCCCGAGCTGTTCTTCCAACCGTTTGATCTGTTGGCTGATGGCCGGTTGCGTCGTCCCGAGCTCAACCGCCGCGGCGGTGAAGCTATGCTGACGGGCGGCGGCTTCAAAGGCGCGCAGCAGATCCAGAGACAAATCACCAAGGGCGTCATACATAAGCTGTGCTTATCCTAGTCATTGCCGCGCATGGGCTTTACCACAAAGTAGGCGGACTCCATGCTCGATCGCAGCACTCTCGCATAAATATTCACTATGGAATGCCGCGATCACATGAAGCGCAAGAATATTCTTTTCATCATGGCCGATCAGATAGCCGCGCCAATGTTGCCGTTCTACGGCCCTTCGCCCATCAAATTGCCCAACCTGAGCCGCCTCGCCGCCGAAGGCGTGGTGTTCGACGCCGCATATTGCAACAGCCCGCTGTGTGCGCCGTCGCGGTTTACCCTGGTCAGCGGTCAGTTGCCGAGCAAGATTGGCGCCTACGACAACGCGGCCGATTTTCCCGCCGATGTACCGACTTATGCCCACTACTTGCGTCGCCTCGGTTACCGCACTGCATTGTCCGGCAAGATGCACTTCTGCGGCCCCGATCAGTTGCACGGTTATGAAGAACGCCTGACCAGCGATATTTATCCCGCGGACTATGGCTGGTCGGTGAACTGGGATGAACCGGACGTGCGTCCGACCTGGTTCCACAACATGTCCTCGGTACTGCAAGCCGGGCCGTGCGTGCGCACCAATCAGCTGGATTTTGATGAAGAGGTCGTGTTCAAGGCCCAGCAATACCTGTTTGACCACATTCGAGAGGCGGGCGATCAGCCGTTCTGCCTCACCGTTTCCATGACCCATCCGCACGATCCGTACACCATCCCCAAGGCGTTTTGGGATATGTACGACGATGCCGACATCCCTTTGCCGCACACCCCGGCCCAGACCGAACTCGATCCGCATTCCCAACGCTTGCTCAAGGTTTACGACCTGTGGGACAAACCGCTGCCTGTGGATAAAATCCGCGATGCGCGCCGTGCCTACTTCGGTGCTTGCAGCTATATCGACAGTAACGTCGGCAAACTCCTGCAAACCCTGGAAGATACCGGCCTGATCGACGACACCATCATCGTATTTTCCGGCGACCACGGTGACATGCTCGGCGAGCGTGGGCTCTGGTACAAAATGCACTGGTTCGAGATGGCGGCGCGGGTCCCCCTGTTGATCAGTGCGCCGGGGCAGTTCGGTGCCGGGCGGGTCAGCGCAGCGGTGTCCACCGCCGACCTGCTGCCGACCTTCGTGGAATTGGCTGGCGGCTCACTGGAGCCAGGGTTGCCTCTGGACGGTCGCTCGCTGGTTTCGCACCTGCAAGGGCAGGGCGGTCACGATGAGGTTTTTGGCGAATACATGGCGGAGGGCACCATCAGCCCGCTGATGATGATTCGCCGCGGCGCCTATAAATTCATCTACAGCGAAGACGACCCTTGCCTACTCTTCGACGTACACAACGACCCGCGCGAACAGGAAGAACTCAGCGGGTCGCCCCAGCATTTTCAACTGTTCGAGGAATTTCTCGCCGAAGCGCGGGCCAAATGGAACATCCCGGCGATTCACCAACAAGTACTCGCCAGCCAGCGTCGTCGGCGTTTTGTCGCCCAGGCGCTGTCCATCGGCAAGCTGAAGAGCTGGGATCACCAGCCGCTGGTGGACGCCAGTCAGCAATACATGCGCAACCACATCGACCTTGATGATCTGGAGCGCAAAGCACGTTATCCACAACCCTGCCAAAACCAATAATGTTAAGGGGAAGTCCATGCAAAGGTTATCCACAGTACTGACGGCAGGGCTCCTGGCTCTGGGCAGCGCATCGGCGTTCGCCGAGCAAAGCTGCGACACCGTGAAGATGGCGGACCCCGGCTGGAGCGACATTGCCGCGACCAACGCCATCACCGGTTTTCTGCTGGACGGCATGGGCTACAAGGCCAAGGTCGACACCCTGGCGGTGCCGATCACCTTTGGCGGGCTCAAGGATGGTCAGGTGGACGTGTTTTTGGGTAACTGGATGCCAGCGCAGCAGGGCTTCTACGATAAGTTCGTGGCCACCGGCGATGTCACTCAACTGGCGAAGAACCTTGAAGGCACCGAATTCACCCTCGCCGTCCCGGATTACGTCTGGGACGCGGGTGTGCATGACTTTGCCGACTTGAACAAACACGCTGACAAGTTCGACAAGAAGATCTATGGCATCGGCTCGGGCGCTCCGGCCAACATCTCCTTGCAGGAAATGATCAAGAAGAACGACTTCGACATGGGCCAGTGGAAGCTGGTCGAGTCCAGCGAGCAGGCGATGCTGGCCGAAGTGTCCAGGGCGGTGAAAAAGCAGAAGTTCGTGACCTTCCTCGGCTGGACCCCGCACCCGATGAACGTGCAGCTGAAAATGCATTACCTCAAAGGTGGCGAGAAATACTTCGGTGATACCGGCAGCGTTTATACCCTGACCCGCAAAGGTTATGCACAGGCTTGCCCAAACGTTGGCAAATTGCTCACCAACCTGAGTTTCACCCAGGAGATGGAGAACAGCATCATGGCGGAGGTGGTGAACAAGAAAATCAGCAATGCCCAGGCGGCCAAGGCCTGGATCAAGGCCAACCCGGCGGTGCTGGATAAATGGCTGGACGGGGTGAAGACCGTGGATGGGAAGGATGCGTTGCCGGCAGTAAAAGCCAAGTTGTAAAAAATGACCTGTGGCGAGGGAGCTTGCTCCCGCTCGGCCGGGCTGGCGCACCAGTGCGCAGCGCCCGCAGATTTTCAGGGCTGCTTCGCAGCCCAGCGGGAGAAAGCTCCCTCGCCACAATGTTCAGCTTGTACTGATACCCTTGCGTAAACCCCCACCCGAGAGGACCCATGGCCTTCCCCAGCCGCCATTCACTCTTCCCCTTCCTTACCTGGCTGCCGCGGCAGACCCGCGCCAGCGTCGGCCGCGACCTGATCGTCGGCCTCAGCGGTGCCATTCTCGCCTTGCCGCAATCCATCGCCTACGCCCTGATTGCCGGCCTTCCGCCGGAGTACGGCTTGTACGCCGCGATCATCCCGGTGCTGATTGCCTGCCTGTGGGGTTCGTCCTGGCACTTGATCTGCGGCCCTACGGCGGCCATCTCCATCGTCCTGTACGCCAGCGTCAGTCCTCTGGCCGTTCCCGCGTCAGAGGACTACGTCACCCTGATCCTGTTGCTGACGCTGCTTGCCGGCATTTTCCAGTGGCTGCTGGGATTGCTGCGTTTTGGCGCCTTGGTGAATTTCGTCTCGCACTCGGTGGTGCTGGGTTTCACCCTCGGCGCGGCGGTGGTAATCGCCATCGGCCAACTGCCGAACCTGCTGGGGCTGGACGTGCCCAACCAGGCGACGGCGCTGGACAGCTTTTTAATGGTGTTCAAACACCTCGGCGAAGTAGATCGCCCTTCGCTCGTACTGGGCTTGGCCACAGTCGCCGTGGGGGTAATCCTGAAATGGCTGTTGCCCCGCTGGCCCACGCTGTTGATCACTCTGGTCCTGAGTGGACTGCTGGTATGGCTTTGGCCCTCGATGTTCGTTCATGTGAAGCTGGTCAGCGCATTCGTCGGGCGACTGCCGCCCTTCAGTCCGTTGCCGCTGGACCTGGACCTGATCCTGCGCCTGCTGCCCAGCGCCGTAGCGGTCGGGATGCTCGGGCTGGTGACAAGCCTTTCGATTGCCCGTTCCTTGTCGGCCCGTTCGCAGCAACTGCTCGACGCCAATCAGGAAGTCCGCGCCCAGGGTTTATCGAACATGGTAGGTGCGTTTTTTTCCGGCTCGCTGTCAGCCGGTTCCTTTACCCGCTCAGGCCTGAGCTACGAGGCCGGCGCCTGCTCGCCGCTGGCCGGGGTTTTTTCAGCGTTGTGGGTGGCGCTGTTTGCCCTCTTCGGCGCGAGCCTGATTGCGCACATCCCCATCCCGGCCATGGCCGGCAGCATTCTGTTGATCGCCTGGGGCCTGGTGGACCATCGCGGGATCCGTGCGCTGTTGCGAGTCAGCCGCGCCGAGTTTCTGGTCATGACGCTGACCTGTATCGCCACGCTGCTGCTGGAACTGCAGACGGCGATCTACGCCGGCGTGTTGGCTTCACTGTTCTTCTACCTCAAACGCACTTCGCAACCGCGGGTGCAGCATTGGCGCGACGGGGATGAAGACATTCTGCGAGTCGGCGGGTCGATCTTTTTCGGCGCCAGCCATTATCTGCAAGTGCGTCTGCAACGGATGCACGGCGCACGTGTGGTAATCGAGGCGCAGCAGATCAACTTCATCGACTATTCAGGCGTGGAAATGCTGCACCAGGAAGCGCGGCGGCTGTTGCAACAGAATCGCAGCCTGACCCTGCGCGGGGCGCGACCACCGGTGGTGGAAGAGTTGAGAAAGCTGGAAGGCGCGGAGAAATGCCCGATCCGGTTTGAAGACTGAAGCACTGTTCGCTCCTGCGGGATTGGGGCGGACATACATCGCGTGCTCGACGGCGATCAAACTGTAGGAGCTGGCTTGTTGGATCGCCGCACCGCAGCGAAAGCGGTCTATCAGTCAATACAGATGTCGACCGGCATATCGCCTTCGCTGGCAAGCCAGCTCCTACAGGGTTATGCGGCGAGTTGGCGGCGGAGTTCGGCCAGTACTGGCGCCGTATCCGGCCGCACACCGCGCCACAGGAAGAACGCTTCCGCCGCCTGTTCGGCGAGCATCCCCAAGCCATCCATCGCCACCGCCGCGCCATGTTCACTGGCCCAGCGGCAAAACGAAGTCGGATCCTTGCCATACATCATGTCATAGCAAACCGTCTTGCCCGGCTCGATCAAACTGCTGGCAATCGGTGGTACATCGCCTGACAGGCTCGCGGACGTCGCGTTGATAATCAGGTCCACCGGCTCTTGCAACCAATCGAAACCACTGGCCGACACCGGTCCCAGGTCAGCGAACAACTTCGCCAGCAACTCGGCTTTTTCCACCGTGCGGTTGGCGATGACCACCGACGCGGGCTGTTCGGCCAGCAACGGCTCCAGCGCACCGCGCACCGCGCCACCCGCACCCAGCAGCAAGATGCGTTTGCCCTTGAGGCTGAACCCGGCATTGACCGTCAGGTCCCGCACCAGCCCGGCGCCATCGGTGTTGTCACCCAACAGACTGCCATCGGCCAGTTTGCTCAAGGTGTTCACCGCGCCGGCCCGTTGCGCCCGCTCCGTCAGACTGTCCGCCAGGCGATAGGCGTCTTCCTTGAACGGCACCGTCACGTTCGCCCCGCGACCTTCACGGAAAAACGCCCGGGCGCAGCCGCAAAAGTCGTCGAGTGGCGCCAACAAGGTGCTGTAGTCGAGTATTTGCGCCGTTTGCCCGGCAAACAGACGGTGGATCAGCGGCGACTTGCTGTGGCCGATCGGGTTACCAAATACGACATAACGATCCATCAACACACCTCACCTGTAGGAGCTGCCGCAGGCTGCGATCTTGGCGCCATCCCCGGCGAAACAGTACTCAACCCTTGGCCAACCAATCGCGGTCTTGCAGGAAGTATTCGGTCAGGCGCGCTTCTTCGCTGCCCGGCTCGGCTTTCCAGTCATAAGCCCAGCGAACCTGCGGCGGCAGGGACATCAGGATCGACTCGGTACGCCCGCCCGATTGCAGGCCGAAGAGCGTACCGCGGTCGTAGACCAGATTGAATTCGACGTAACGGCCACGCCGGAACTCCTGGAATTCGCGCTGTTTCGCGGTGAACGCTGCGTGTTTTCGGCGCTGCACGATCGGCAGGTACGCGTCGATGAACGCATCACCAATGGCGCGCATGAAGGCGAAGCTGGTGTCGAAGTCCCACTCGTTCAGGTCATCGAAGAACAGCCCACCGATGCCCCGTGGCTCGTGGCGATGCTTGATATGGAAGTAGCTGTCACACCAGGCCTTGTAGCGCGAGTAGACGTCGGGACCGAACGGCGCGCACGCCTGCTCGGCGACGCGGTGCCAGTGCACGCAGTCGTCTTCATTGCCGTAATAAGGCGTCAGGTCGAAACCGCCACCGAACCACCAGACCGGTTCTTCACCTTCTTTTTCAGCGATGAAAAAGCGTACGTTGGCGTGGGAAGTCGGCACATGCGGGTTGTGCGGGTGAATCACCAGCGACACGCCCAGGGCTTCGAAGCCGCGGCCTGCCAGTTCTGGTCGATGGGCGCTGGCGGACGGCGGCAGACCGCTTCCGAAGACGTGGGAAAAGTTGACGCCGCCTTTTTCGATGACCGTGCCGTTTTCGATCACCCGGGTGCGACCGCCGCCGCCGGCAGGCCGGGCCCAGGCATCTTCGACGAAATGTGCACCGCCGTCTTCAGCTTCCAGAGCAGCGCAAATGCGGTCTTGCAGGTCGAGCAGGTAGGCTTTTACGGCCTCGGTGCGGGTCGTCATGTCATCACCTTGAATCGGGCAAAGCTACGCGGCGCTCCATGGGAGCGGGGGCCGGCGCAAATGGGCGCGTAGCATAACATCGCAGGAGCACCCTTCGCAGTTGACGAAGATCAAGCTTGGGCGTTGCATAGGGCGCTTGACGCAACAATTCCAGAAGCCAAGACCCAAGGAGAGTTCTGATGGCAAAGCGTATCCAGTTCCGCACCCATGGCGGCCCCGAAGTGCTCGAGTATGTCGATTACCAACCCGCCGAGCCCGGCCCGCAGCAGGTTCGCGTGAGCAACAAGGCCATCGGTCTGAACTTCATCGACACTTATTATCGCAGTGGTCTTTATCCGCCGCCGTCCTTGCCATCGGGCCTGGGCTCCGAAGGCGCGGGGGTGGTCGAGGCGGTGGGCAATGAAGTCACCCGGTTCAAGGTCGGTGATCGCGTGGCCTACGGCAGCGGCCCGCTAGGTGCCTACAGCGACGTCCATGTATTGCCACAAGCCAATCTGGTGCACTTGCCAGACGCGATCAGCTTTGAACAGGCCGCCGGCGTGATGCTCAAGGGGCTGACCGTGCAGTACCTGCTGCGCCAGACCTACGAACTCAAGGGCGGCGAAACCATTTTGTTCCACGCGGCGGCTGGCGGTGTCGGTTCCCTGGCGTGCCAATGGGCCAAGGCCTTGGGCGTGAAGTTGATCGGCACGGTGAGTTCACCAGAGAAAGCCGCGCTGGCCAAGGCCAACGGCGCCTGGGCCACCATCGACTACAGCCATGAAAACGTCGCACAACGCGTGCTGGAATTGACTGACGGTAAAAAAGTCCCGGTGGTGTACGACGGCGTCGGCAAGGACACCTGGCTGACTTCGCTCGACAGCGTGGAGCCTCGGGGTCTGGTCGTGAGCTTTGGTAATGCTTCAGGCGCGGTGGACGGGGTGAACCTGGGGATTTTGTCGGCGAAGGGCTCGCTGTACGTGACCCGGCCGACCCTGGCGACCTATGCCAACACCGCGGAAAACCTGCAGCGGATGGCCGATGAGCTGTTTGAGATGATCATCAGCGGGAAGCTGAAGGTGGACATCAGCCAGAAGTATCCGTTGGCTGAGGCGGCGAAGGCGCAGACCGAGTTGTCGGCGCGGCGTACGACCGGTTCGACAGTTCTGTTGCCTTGAGGGCCTCTTCGCTGGCAAGCCAGCTCCCAGAGGATTGCGGTCGATCACATAATTTGTATACGACTCGAACCTGTGGGAGCTGGCTTGCCAGCGAAGAACGATGACGCTGTTTTAATCCGGGCGAATTACGTTTCCAGTCGCCACGTCTCGAATAACGCTCGGATTCTTGCGCCCACCCAGATTCCCACCCAGCACCAGATCAAGCTGCCCGCGGAAATACTGCTCGACACGGATCCGTGTCCGCGCCGCCGGCCGGCCCTGAGGGTTGGCCGAAGTCGACACCAGGGGCCCCACCAACGCGCACAAATCCCGCACCTGCGGGTGATCGCTGACCCGCAGCGCCACAGTCTCGTGCACGCCAGTAATCCACTGCGGCAACTGATTCTGGTGTGGCACCAGCCAGGTATTCGGCCCCGGCCAGGTGCTGGCCATGCGGTCCATCCACAACTCGGGAAAGTCTTCGAAGAGGAAATCGAACTGGCGGATATTATCGGCGACCAGAATCAGGCCCTTTTCCACCGACCGTCCCTTGATCAGCAGCAGACGTTCCACCGCTTCTTCGTCCCAAGGGTCGCAACCCAGGCCCCAGACCGCTTCGGTTGGATAGGCAATCACCGCGCCTGCGCGAATGGCTCGCGCGGCTTGTTGCACACGCCAACTGTTGACCATGAAAAACTCTCCGGAATAAGGCTCTGCGCAGTTTACCTTTCTTCATTATAAAACCTAGCTCCCCCGCGCAAACCAGCGCCCGCTTTCGCACACCGCACGGCCATCCATTTCCAGTTCCGTCAGCGCGGCCAGCACTTTTGGCAAAGCCCAGCCGCTGGACTCTGCCAGCGCCTCGCTGGTATGGGGCGCCGCATGGAGCAGCACAAGCAGTGGATGGATGGCCGCAGTCGACGGCGACTCGGTGGAAAACGGCAACCGTTGCCAGCCGCGCAAGGCTTCGAGGATATGCTCGATGGTTTCCACCAGCACCGCGCCGTCGCGGATCAATTGGTGGCAACCGCGGGCGCGGGATGATGAATCGACCCGGGAATCGCATAAACCTCACGACCTTGTTCCGCCGCCAGCCTCGCGGTGATCAACGAACCGCTGGCGACACTCGCCTCCACTACCAGTACGCCGAGAGACAAACCGCTGATGATCCGGTTGCGCCGCGGGAAGTTGCTGGCGCTGGGGCCGGCGTCCAGCGGGAACTCGGAAACCACCGCGCTGCCCGACGCAATCATGGCCTCGGCCAGCCCTCGATTGCGCTGTGGATAAAACTTTTCAAGTCCCGTGCCAAGTACCCCGACCGTTCGCCCGCCCACATCCATCGCCGCCTGATGCGCAGCGGCATCAATTCCGAGAGCCAGGCCGCTGGTGATGACAAAACCGGCGCTCGCCAGGCTCCGGGAAAACGCGGCGGCGGTGTCCATGCCCGGTCGGGAAGCACTCCGGCTGCCGACCATCGCCAGCTGCGGTTTTTCCAGAATACCCGGATCGCCCGCCACAAATAACAACGGCGGCGCATCGCTGATTTCAGCGAGCAATGCCGGGTAGTCGGGCTGGTCCCACATCAGTAAATGCTGGCCCGCAAGCTCTAGCCAGGCCAATGCCTGACTGGCACCGTCACGGATTTCACTGGCGCGCCGGGCCTCGGAGCAAGCAAGGGGCAAGCCCAGCGCACGCCAGGCACTCGCTGGCGCGCTGATGGCCTTGGACGCCGAACCAAACGCCTCAAGCAATTTCTTGAAGCGCGCAGGGCCGAGTTCCGGCAAACGGTGCAGACGTAATCGAGCTTCCAGTTCCGCAGGGGAAACCGGTGAAACACCAGGTAGCGACATGGATCATCCTTGATCGTTATAAGCCCCGTTCAAACGGGAACAAGCTGTGGATAACTCTGTTAGTAACTTGTGGAGCCTGCTTACGGATTTCGCACCTTGTCCATCACCGCCAGCGAGCGCGAAGCATTGAGCACCAGCCCGTAGCTGAGCTTGTCGTATGTGCGGAACACCATCAGCAGACCTGCACGTTCATCAGGAATCTTCACCCGTTCACCGGTGATCCGGTCCCGTACCGTTTCGCCGGTTTTCATCACCACCAACACGTTGCCTTCGACGAGGCCATCGCGTTGGCCCTTGTTAAGCGTGACCACATCCAGTGCGCCGATCTGGGTAACCCCGCGCGGCACATCGATGATCAAGCCGTTGATGTCGGTTTTTGGCGAACCGGGCATGAAGGTCGAGTTGATGGATCGCTCCTCGCTGCTGAACAAGCGATCGCCAAGACGCACTTCCTGCGTAGTGCGTTGCAGCGCCAGGGTGGCGACGTCGCCTTCGGTGGCCACAATCTCGCCACCGCCGATGTCGTCGGCATTGATCCCGAGGAACTCCTTGCTCTCCGGGTCGGTATACACCTTGCCCTGACGGAAGATGCCGTAGACCGGCTGATCCGGGTCGAAGTGGCCGCGGGCGAAGATGCGATCGCCGGTGCCGCTGAGCACCCGCTCGGCATCGCCTGCGACGATATACGGCGCCTTGTCGAAGTCCTCGACCTTGTCGACGATGCGGTTGCTCAGCAGAAAGCTGTTGATCGCTTGCAGTGGAATGCTCGGGATCGCGTCGGCCACCGGGCTGCTGCGGATGCGTGGCGAGAGCTTGATGGTGCCCCGGGAAGCGCCGCGATTGAGGGTCAGCCGCGGCTGGCCGTTGACGTAGACCAGTGACAGCGTATCGCCGGGATAGATGAGGTTGGGGTTTTCGATCTGCGGATTGGCCTGCCAGAGCTCGGGCCATTTCCATGGCTCACGCAGGTATTTACCCGATATGTCCCAAAGTGTGTCCCCCGTGACAACCGTGTATTGCTGTGGAAAACCTTCCCTGAGTTGCACTTGCCCGTGCGCAAAACCGGCCGAGGCCAGAAGGAGCAAGGCGAGTAGTGATTTCCTCATGCGGTGAATCCCTTTATTATGTGCGTTCGCGTGAAACGCCAGAGCCCTCGTGGCTCGCTCCCGGCTTGCTTAGGCAAGGGAGCTACGTTTTACAACGGTAGCCGGCATCTTCGGACCCGCCAGGCCATCGACCCGACTTTACCTCACACGTGCAGCAATTGAGCTTATGGCCATTTTAGACATCCTCGAGTTCCCCGATTCGCGCCTGCGCACTATCGCCAAACCAGTGGCCGTAGTGGACGACGAAGTGCGTCAGTTGGTCGACGATATGTTTGAAACAATGTATGAAGCGCCAGGCATCGGCCTCGCCGCGACCCAGGTCAACGTGCATAAACGTATCGTCGTCATGGACCTCTCCGAAGACCGCAGCGAACCGCGGGTATTCATCAACCCCGAGTTCGAAACCCTGACCGACGAGATGGAACAGTATCAGGAAGGTTGCCTCTCGGTGCCGGGCTTCTACGAAAACGTCGATCGCCCGCAGAAGGTCAAGGTCAAGGCCCTGGACCGCGACGGCCAGCCTTACGAACTGATCGCCGAAGGCCTGCTCGCCGTGTGCATCCAGCATGAATGCGACCACCTCAACGGCAAATTGTTCGTCGACTACCTGTCCACGCTCAAACGCGACCGAATCAAGAAGAAACTGGAAAAGCTCCATCGCCAGAACGCTTGATGCCCTTCTTTCAAAGGCTTGCTGCGGCAAGCCTTTTTCTTTTCAGAGATCGCTCCCATGACTGAGCCACTGCGCATTGTCTTTGCCGGCACCCCGGAATTCGCCGCCGAACACCTCAAGGCCCTGCTCGACAGCCCTTACGAGATCGTCGCGGTCTACACCCAGCCGGACCGTCCGGCGGGCCGCGGGCAAAAGTTGATGCCGAGCCCGGTCAAGCAGCTGGCTCTGGAACACAACATCCCGGTGCTGCAGCCGCCGACCCTGCGCAACGAAGACGCCCAGGCCGAACTGGCCGCGCTGAAGCCGGACTTACTGGTGGTAGTCGCCTACGGCCTGATCCTGCCACAAGTGGTGCTGGATATTCCGCGCCTGGGTTGCATCAACAGCCATGCCTCCCTGCTGCCACGCTGGCGCGGAGCGGCACCGATCCAGCGCGCCGTCGAAGCTGGCGACAGCGAAAGCGGCGTGACCGTGATGCGCATGGAACTGGGCCTCGATACCGGGCCGATGTTGCTTAAAGTCACCACACCAATCACCGGTGAAGACACCGGCGGCAGTCTCCACGACCGTTTGGCCGAAATGGGCCCGCCCGCCGTGATCCAGGCGATTGCCGGTCTCGCTGCAGGCACGCTGGAAGGCGAAGTGCAGGACGACAGCCTTGCCACCTACGCGCACAAATTGAACAAAGATGAAGCGCGCATCGACTGGAGCCGTCCGGCGGTTGAACTGGAACGCCTGGTCCGCGCCTTCAATCCGTGGCCGATCTGCCACAGCACGCTCGATGGTGAGGCACTGAAAGTCCTGGCTGCGAGCCTGACTGAAGGGCAGGGCGCTCCCGGTGAAATCCTCGGCGCCAGCAAGGACGGCTTGATCGTCGCTTGCGGCGCACAGGCGCTGTGCCTGACCCGCCTGCAATTGCCCGGCGGCAAAGCGCTGAACTTCAGCGACTTGTTCAACAGCCGTCGTGAGAAGTTCGCCGTCGGCACCGTCCTCGGGCAAACGGCGGACGCTCAATGAACCCACGTCTGGCCGCCGCCAAGGCACTCGCTGCTGTTCTTAACGGAAAAGCCTCACTCAACAGTTCTCTGCCGACACAAATGGACAAGGTCGAAGACCGTGATCGCGGTTTCACCCAGGACCTGGCGTTCGGCACCGCTCGCTGGCAGCCGCGTTTGTCGGCGCTGGCGGCGAAGTTGTTGCAGAAACCGTTCAAGGCAGCGGATGCCGATGTCGAGGCGCTGTTGCTGGTCGGCCTCTATCAGTTGCTCTACACCCGCGTTCCGGCTCATGCCGCCATCGGCGAAACCGTCGGTTGCGCCGACAAGCTGAAAAAGCCCTGGGCCAAGGCGCTGCTGAATGCTGTTTTACGCCGCGCGCAACGGGAAAGCGAAGCGCTGCTTGCCGAACTGGAACACGACCCGGTGGTGCGCACCGCTCACCCGCGCTGGCTGCAAAAATCCCTGAAGGCTTTCTGGCCTGAGCAGTGGGAAGCCATTTGCGCGGCGAACAATGCACATCCGCCGATGATTCTGCGGGTCAACCGTCGCCATCACGCGCGTGACGCCTACCTTGGGTTGCTGAGCGAAGCCGGCATCGCCGCCACACCGTGCGTTTACAGTCCGGATGGCATCATCCTCGACGCCGCCGCCGACGTGCGCAGTCTGCCGGGCTTCGCCGAAGGCTGGATCAGCGTGCAGGACGAGGCGGCGCAGCTGGCCGCCGACCTGCTGGATCTGGCACCGGGGCAACGCGTGCTGGACGCTTGCTGCGCACCGGGCGGCAAGACCTGCCACATCCTTGAAGCCGAACCCGAACTGGCCGGCGTAGTGGGCGTGGATCTGGAAGCCAAGCGTCTGGTGCGAGTGCGTGAGAACCTTGCACGCCTGGGCCTGAGCGCAGACCTGATCGCCGCCGACGGCCGCGACACCGCAACCTGGTGGGACGGCAAACCGTTTCAACGCATACTGTTGGACGCACCCTGCTCGGCCACCGGTGTGATCCGTCGTCACCCGGACATCAAGCTGACCCGCCAACCCGACGACATCGCCGCATTAGCGGTGCTGCAGGGCGAATTGCTGGATGCCATGTGGATAACCCTGGACGTTGGCGGCATCCTGCTTTACGCCACCTGCTCCACGCTGCCAACCGAGAACACTGAAGTCATCGAGGCCTTCCTCGCTCGTACGCCGGGCGCTCGGGAACTGGATATCGCCAGTCAGGCCGGTATCAAGCAGCCCCATGGCCGCCAGTTGCTGGCCCAGGAAGGCGGCCACGACGGGTTCTACTACGCCAAGCTGATCAAGATCGCCGCCGCGCGCGGTTAACCGGGTTTAAGGGAGTGACTGGATGAAAATCATCATCCTCGGCGCAGGGCAGGTCGGCGGTTCGCTGGCGGAACACTTGGCCAGCGAGGCCAATGACATCACGGTAGTCGACACCGATGGCGACCGCCTGCGCGATCTCGGCGACCGGCTGGACATCCGCACGGTGCAGGGCCGCGGCTCGCTCCCGACGGTGCTGCGCCAGGCTGCGCGACGACGCCGACATGTTGGTGGCCGTGACCAGCAGTGACGAAACCAACATGGTGGCCTGTCAGGTCGCCCACACGCTGTTCCACACGCCGACCAAAATCGCCCGGGTCCGCGAAGCGGCCTACCTGACGCGTAATGATCTGTTCGACAACGAAGCAATTCCGGTGGATGTGTTGATCAGCCCGGAGCAAGTGGTCACCAACTACATCAAGCGCCTGATTCAGCATCCGGGTGCGTTGCAGGTGATCGATTTTGCCGAGGGCAAGGCCCAGCTGGTGGCCGTCAAGGCCTATTACGGCGGTCCACTGGTGGGCCAGCAACTGCGCCAATTGCGCGAGCACATGCCGAATGTCGAAACCCGGGTCGCGGCGATTTTCCGCCGTGACCGCCCCATCCTGCCCCAGGGCGATACGGTGATCGAGGCGGACGACGAAGTCTTTTTCATCGCGGCCAAGGCGAATATTCGTGCGGTGATGAGTGAAATGCGCCGCCTCGATGAGAGCTACAAGCGCATTGTCATCGCTGGCGGCGGGCAGATCGGTGAACGCCTGGCCGAAGCCATAGAAAGCCGTTATCAGGTAAAGATCATCGAAATGAACCCGGCGCGCTGCCGTCATCTTTCGGACACCCTCGACAGCACCGTGGTGCTGCAGGGCAGCGCTTCGGATCGGGATCTGCTGCTGGAAGAGAACATCGCCGACGCCGACCTGTTCCTCGCCCTGACCAATGACGACGAGGCCAACATCATGTCGTCGTTGCTGGCCAAGCGCCTGGGCGCGAAGAAGGTGATGACCATCATCAACAACCCGGCCTATGTCGACCTGATCCAGGGCGGCGACATCGACATCGCCATCAGCCCGCAACTGGCGACAATTGGCACGTTGCTGGCCCATGTGCGGCGCGGCGATATTGTCAGCGTGCACTCATTGCGGCGCGGCGCGGCGGAGGCCATCGAGGCCATTGCCCACGGCGATGCGAAGTCGAGCAAGGTGATCGGTAAATCCATCGAGAACATCGGCCTGCCGCCAGGCACCACCATCGGCGCCATCATTCGCGACGAACAGGTGATCATCGCGCACGACGACACCGTGATCGCGGCGGGCGATCATGTGATTCTGTTCCTTGTGGATAAAAAGCATATTCGGGATGTGGAGAAGCTGTTTCATGTGGGGCTGAGCTTCTTCTGATCCGGTATTTGCGCCCGCGAAGAGGCCCTCCCGGCGATAGCGGTCTCACTGCATCAGATATCCCCTGACACACCTGAATAAGGAATCCACCATGCTCGAATCCCTGGAAAAAATGCTCGCCAAGGGTGTGGATAACTCATTACTGCGCTTCGGCCTCGGCAAGGGTTACCTGGATCTCGGGGAAAATGCCAAGGCCGCCGAGCATTTCCAGCGTTGCGTCGAGTTCGACCCAAAGTATTCGGCAGCCTGGAAACTGTTGGGCAAGGCCCACCTGGCGCTGGCGGATTATCCGGCTGCGCGCCAGGCCTGGGAACAGGGTCTGGAAGCCGCCCGCGTCCATGGCGACAAGCAGGCGGAAAAGGAAATGACGGTGTTCCTGAAGAAGCTCGAGCGTCAGGCGCACTGATCAGCGGTCAATACCAACGTTCTTCACCCGGCGGGCGCTTCTTGAAGCGCTTCATGCTCCACATGTATTGGCTCGGGTAAGCCCGGACATACCGCTCCACCACCTGGCTCATGGCCGCGCAGGATGTCTCGGTGTCGGTGCTGTACATGGCTTCTGGCGCGGCTTCGAGGATCACCTTGTACCCCGAACCGTCCGGCAGCCGCAGGGCATGCAGGAACACGCCGACCGCTTTGCCGCCCGCGAGCATGTTCGGGACGAATTTGCTGGTCAGTGCCTGCGTGGCGAAAAACGGCACGAAGATCCCGGCGGATTCGGCGGGTTCCGGATCGGCGGGAATCCCTACGGCCCCCCCTCTGCGCACTTCCTTGATCACGCTGAGGATGCCTTCCTTGGTGGATGCGGCAACCCGGTTGCCCAGCTGCACCCGCTGCTTGCGCAGCAAATCATCCACCGCCTTCAGCTTGGGCGGACGATAGAAAATGATCGGTTTGCACTGATTGCAATAGAAGTGGTTCAACACCTCCCAATTGCCCAGATGGCTGGTGATACCGACGACGCCTTTGCCGGAGGCGAGGGCGTCCTTCAATACGTCGAGCCCCTCGACTTCGCGTACCAGATCGATCGAGCGCTGCGCCGGCCAGATCCAGGCGCAGGCACTTTCGGTCAGGGACTTGCCGATGTCTTTCAGGCTCTGGCCGACCAGGCGCTCCCGTTCAGCCGGATCCATGTCGGGGAAGCACTTGGCAAGATTGATCCGCACCACGTCGCGGGAACGGTTGGGGGTTTTCCACATGACCCAGCCAATGGCCGCGCCGACGGCCTGCACGGCCCGCCACGGGAGCAGGGCAAACAGCCGCAGAGCGCCTACCAGCATGGCGCCTTTAAACTTTTCCACAGGTCACTCCTGATCTTGTGCTGTGCGCGAGGCGGCCATTCTAACCGCCGTTCACCAGAGTCGCGTAGCGATCGCAATCCCGGGTATGGTCCATGACCATGCCCGAAGCCTGCATCAATGCATAACAAATGGTCGGGCCGACGAAGGTGAAACCGGCCTTTTTCAGGCCTTTGCTCATTTCCACGGCGGTCGGCGTCACGGCCGGCACCTCGGTTCGATCCTTGAAATGATTGATCACAGGCTGGCCACCGACGAACGACCAGAGAAACGCCACCGGGTCCTCCAGCGCCAGCCAGGCCTGGGCATTGCGCCGGGCTGCGTTGAGTTTGAGGCGATTGCGGATGATCCCCGGATCGAGCATCAATTGATCGATCTCGGCGTCGCTCATCTGCGCCACGCGCTGGACGTCGAAGCCGAATAATACCTCGCGATAACGCTCGCGTTTACGCAGTACCGTGATCCAGGACAGGCCGGCCTGGAACCCTTCGAGCAAAAGCAACTCGAATAATCCCTGCGCATCGCGTAGCGGCGTACCCCACTCCTGATCGTGATAAGCCATGTACAGCGGATCTTCGGAACACCAAAAGCAGCGTGGCATAAGGCTCCAGGGGGCGTGCGCAGGACCGAATCGGGTATACTCCCGCTCTTTAAATCGCAGCCCAAGAAACAGGTGAATTTCGTGAGCCAGCCTACGCCAGCCGTGCGTACCTTCCAAGACTTGATCCTCGCCCTCCAGCAATACTGGGCCGAGCAAGGTTGCGTGGTACTTCAGCCCTACGATATGGAAGTAGGCGCCGGCACTTTCCACACTGCCACGTTCCTGCGCGCCATCGGCCCGGAAACCTGGAACGCCGCTTATGTGCAGCCCAGTCGTCGCCCGACTGACGGCCGCTACGGCGAAAACCCGAACCGTCTGCAGCACTACTATCAGTTCCAGGTAGTCCTGAAGCCGAACCCGGACAACTTCCAGGAACTGTACCTGGGCTCCCTCAAGCATGTCGGCCTGGACCCGTTGGTCCACGACATCCGTTTTGTCGAAGACAACTGGGAATCGCCGACGTTGGGCGCCTGGGGTCTGGGCTGGGAAGTCTGGCTCAACGGCATGGAAGTGACGCAGTTCACGTACTTCCAGCAGGCGGGCGGCATCGAGTGCTACCCGGTGACCGGCGAGATCACCTACGGTCTTGAGCGCCTGGCCATGTACCTGCAAGGCGTGGACTCGGTCTACGACCTGGTCTGGGCTGACGGTCCGATGGGCAAAGTGACCTACGGCGACGTGTTCCACCAGAACGAAGTGGAGCAGTCGACCTACAACTTCGAACACGCCAACGTCGAGAAGCTGTTCGAGCTGTTCGATTTCTACGAAAGCGAAGCCAAGCGCCTGATCGAACTCGAGCAGCCGCTGCCGTTGCCGAGCTACGAAATGGTGTTGAAGGCCTCCCACACCTTCAACCTGCTGGATGCGCGCCGGGCGATCTCGGTGACCGCACGTCAGCAATACATCCTGCGTGTACGCACCCTGGCGCGTTCCGTTGCGCAAGCCTACCTGCTGGCTCGCGCCAAGCTGGGCTTCCCGATGGCGACCCCGGACCTGCGTGATGAAGTACTGGCCAAGCTGGAGGCTGCACAATGAGTGCGCAAGATTTTCTGGTTGAACTGGGCACCGAAGAACTGCCACCCAAAGCCCTGAACACCCTGGCCGACGCGTTCCTCGCCGGTATCGACAAGGGCCTGCAAGCCGCGGGCCTGAACTACGAGACCAAAACCGTCTACGCCGCACCGCGCCGCCTGGCTGTGCTGATCACCTCGCTGGCCACCCACCAGCCGGATCGCAGCATCAACCTCGACGGCCCGCCACGCCAGGCCGCGTTCGATGCCGAAGGCAATCCGACTCAAGCGGCATTGGGTTTCGCCAAGAAGTGCGGCGTCGACCTGAGCGAAATCGATCAGAGCGGCCCGAAACTGCGCTACAGCCAGAGCATCGCCGGCAAACCGACCGCGAGCCTGCTGCCGACCATCGTCGAAGACTCCCTGAACGACCTGCCGATTCCAAAGCGCATGCGCTGGGGCGCCCGCAAGGAAGAGTTCGTGCGTCCGACCCAGTGGCTGGTGATGCTGCTCGGTGACCAGGTCATCGACTGCACCATCCTCGCCCAGAAAGCCGGCCGTGATTCCCGTGGTCATCGCTTCCATCACCCGGAAAGCGTGCGCATCACCTCGCCAGCCAACTACCTGAGCGACCTGCGTGCCGCTTATGTACTGGCCGACTCCAACGAACGTCGCGAGCTGATCAGCAAGCGCACCGAAGAGTTGGCGACGATGCAGGAAGGCAAGGCGATCGTTCCACCGGGCCTGCTCGACGAAGTGACTGCGCTGGTGGAATGGCCGGTGCCGCTGGTGTGCTCGTTCGAGGAACGTTTCCTCGACGTACCGCAAGAAGCCCTGATCACCACCATGCAGGACAACCAGAAGTACTTCTGCCTGCTGGACGCCGACGGCAAGTTGCTGCCACGTTTCATTACCGTGGCCAACATCGAAAGCAAAGACCCGCAACAAATCATCGCCGGTAACGAGAAAGTGGTTCGCCCACGCCTGACCGACGCCGAATTCTTCTTCAAGCAAGACAAGAAGCAGAAACTCGAAGACTTCAACCTGCGCCTGCAAAACGTGGTGTTCCAGGAAAAACTCGGCAGCGTCTACGACAAGGCCGAGCGTGTTTCCAAACTGGCCGCCTTCATCGCGCAGCGCATTGGCGGCAACGCAGCCTGGGCCTCCCGTGCCGGCCTGCTGTCCAAGTGCGACCTGGCGACCGAAATGGTCGGTGAGTTCCCGGAGATGCAAGGTGTCGCCGGTTATTACTACGCCCTCAACGACGGCGAGCCGGAAGAAGTCGCCCTGGCGCTGAACGAGCAGTACATGCCGCGCGGTGCCGGTGCAGAGCTGCCGACGACCCTGACCGGTGCGGCCGTGGCCATCGCTGACAAGCTCGACACGCTGGTGGGCATTTTCGGCATCGGCATGCTGCCAACCGGTAGCAAAGACCCGTACGCCTTGCGTCGTGCCGCCCTGGGTGTGTTGCGCATCCTGATCGACAAGAAGCTCGACCTCGATTTGAACGACGCCGTAGCGTTTGCCGTGAATGCGTTCGGTACCAAGGTCAAGGCTGCCGGCCTGAACGACTCGGTACTGGAGTTCATCTTCGACCGTCTGCGTGCCCGTTACGAAGACGAGGGTGTCGATGTCGGGACTTACCTGTCGGTGCGTGCCCTGAAACCGGGCTCGGCGCTGGACTTCGATCAGCGCGTCCAAGCGGTAGAGGCGTTCCGCAAATTGCCGCAAGCCGCTGCCCTGGCCGCGGTGAACAAGCGCGTTTCGAACCTGCTGAGCAAGGTAGAGGGTTCTATACCTTCGGTCGTAGAAGCCAAGTACTTCGACAACGCCAACGAGTTCTCCCTGTATTCGGCGATCCAGCAGGCGGACCAGGCTGTCCAGCCGATGGCTGCTGCGCGTCAGTACAGCGAATCCCTGGCACGCCTGGCGGCCTTGCGCGAGCCGGTGGATGCGTTCTTCGAAGCCGTGATGGTCAATGCCGACGACGCCAAAGTGCGCGCCAACCGCTATGCGTTGCTGGCGCGTTTGCGTGGGCTGTTCCTCGGTGTCGCCGACATTTCACTGCTGGGCTGAGGGATTGCTGTTGAAACTGCTGATTCTCGATCGGGACGGGGTGATCAATTACGACTCCGACGCTTACATCAAGTCGGTGGAGGAGTGGATTCCACTCCCCGGTTCAATCGAAGCCATCGCGCAGTTGAGCAAAGCCGGCTGGACGGTGGCCGTGGCCACCAACCAGTCGGGCATCGCTCGCGGCTATTACGACATCGCCACCCTGGACGCCATGCACGAGCGCTTGCGCTCGCTGGTGGCGGAGCAGGGTGGGGAAGTCGGGCTGATCGTCTACTGCCCGCACGGGCCGGACGACGGTTGCGATTGCCGCAAACCACAACCGGGGATGTTGAAAACCATCGCCGCGCATTACAACGTAGCGCTGACCAATCTATGGTTCGTCGGCGATACTCTCGGTGACCTGGAAGCCGCCAAAGCCGTCGATTCTCAGCCAGTTTTGGTAAAGACCGGAAAAGGCGAAAAGACTCTGGGCAAGACCCTGCCGGTGGGCACCTTGATTTTTGACGATCTGGCGGCGATTGCCGCAGAACTTATCCACAATTGAGCGCTTTTGATATTCCTGGCCAAGGATTGATCAGGAGTGCGCTGATATAGACGGGCAATGCCCGCACGGTAAACGTCGCCATGTCGATACTGCAGGCCATCAGAACTTTCCTCTTTTACCTGCTGCTGGGCACCAGCTCTTTGCTCTGGTGCAGCCTGAGCTTTTTTATCGCACCTTTTCTCCCGTTCAAGGCGCGCTATCGCTTTATCAATGTCTACTGGTGCCGCTGCGCCTTGTGGCTGAGCAAAGTCTTTCTGGGCATCAGCCATGAAATCAAAGGCGCAGAGAACGTGCCTGACCAGCCCTGCGTGATTCAATCCAATCACCAGAGCACCTGGGAGACCTTCTTTCTCTCGGCCTACTTCGAGCCACTGAGCCAAGTGCTCAAGCGTGAACTGCTTTACGTTCCGTTCTTCGGTTGGGCGATGGCCATGCTGCGACCGATTGCCATCGACCGCGGCAATCCTAAAGCTGCGCTCAAGCACGTGGCGAAGAAGGGCGATGAATTGCTCAAAGATGGCGTGTGGGTACTGATCTTCCCGGAAGGGACGCGGGTTCCTTACGGCACCATCGGAAAATTCTCCCGCGGTGGCACCGCTTTGGCGGTCAATGCTGCGCTGCCGGTGCTGCCGATTGCGCACAATGCAGGCAAATACTGGCCGAAAACCGGTTGGGCGAAGAAGCCGGGCGTCATCACCGTGATCATCGGTGAACCCATGTACGCTGACGGCAGCGGCCCGCGCGCCATTGCCGAGCTGAACGATCGGGTCCAGGCCTGGAACGAGCAGATGCAGCGGGAAATGGGCTCAATTCCACCAGCCCCCCACACCCCGGCGGCCAGTGATCAAATGGCAGTCTGAGATTCTGTGGATAACCTGTGTATCGTTTTGCTTACAAGTGCCGTATTTGGCTTGTAGCTTTATGATTTATATACATATTTCATAAACACATAAAACGCCGAAAAAGGTGCATAAGTTTTTTTTGGGCGCAAAAAAGCCGGCTGATATAGCCGGTTTTTTTATGCCGGAAATAGCAGTATTTCAATCCCTGAGCAAAGGGAAATGCAGCCTGAAGCGAGTGCCTTGATCCACCACACTTTGGCACTCAATCCTTGCGCCATGTCGATCCATCACCGCCTTCACCATCGACAGCCCCAAACCTACGCCATCGATGCCGTGAGCTGAAGAAAGTCGCCGATACTGGCTGAACAGTTCGGGCAATTCCTCTGCGGCAATGCCTTTGCCTTGATCGATGATCTCGCACGTCAGCCAGCCTTCGGCGCAGTTGACTTGCACAATGATTCGAGTGCCGGGGCCGCTGTACTTGATGGCGTTTTCCAGCAGATTGAACAAGGCTCGAGTCAGCAGCGCCTGATCGGCCATGATCAAGCTTTCCTGCGCAACCTCATCCAGGTGATGGACCATTTCGATCTGCTTCAACTGTGCAATGGTCAACGTTTGATCGAAGACATCCAGCACCATCATCGCAAACAGGCTCGGCTGAAACTGATACGCCTCTGACTCGGCCTTGGCCAGTTGGACGAAACCGTCAGTCAATTCCAGGGCTCGACGCACCTGGCACTCGATCTGATCGAACAGCTGGGTGTCGCCGACGGCTTGATGTCGGTGGACGTCGAGCAGGGCGAGAATTGCCGAGTGGGGCGCCCGCAGATCATGGGACAAGAAGCGCAACAGTACGCCACGCTGCTCCTCGGCATCACGCTCAACGCTGAGGTCGGTCAGGCTCAATAACCAGCCGATAGGCGTTTCCCCGTCCACTGGCAGCAACGCAGCGCGCTCCAGACGCAGACTGCGTTCTTTGACGTCCCTGAACTCCACCAGCGGCAAAGTCGATAAGAATGGCCGAGGGCCTTCCACCAGTTCCGGATAACCCAGCCTGGCCAATTGCTCCAGCACGTCATCGCCCACCAGATCTGTGCCAAACAGATCCCGGGCATTACGGTTACCCAGCAAAATCCGGCCATGGGGATCACTGATCAAGGTGGCGACAGGCAAATACTCCAGGCCATCAGCGATAAAACGACGGGTATCACGGGTTCGCCCCATCGCTTGCTCCAGCGCCATGATCTGACCTTGCAAAGGGTCGTCAGTCGGAAATTGTGCACGACGGCGCTCAGGAAAGACCTTCGGCTCGCTGTCCAGCCGCTCCAGTTCCCAGCCAAAATAGGTCAGTACCACACTCAAGCGCCGCCAGTTCCAGATCAGGTAACCGAACAGCATGCCCAACAGACTCGCTGCAGGGGACCACCACCAGCCCAGTTTCGCCAACCCTACGCTCGCCAGCAGCGCACACCCCATGCCCACCAAGGTCAACCAGAGCGCCAGCCTTGGCCGAAGCAATAACAGACCCAGGACACAGGCGACCAGGCAAATAGACAACAACGCGCCCCACACACCCGAGCCGTCTCGTTGGCTGGTCTCGGCATTGAAAGAAAGAAGGCCCGTCAGGGGTAACAAAAGCAAGCTTATCCACAGCCATTCCCGGACCAATTGCCGAAACAACCTTTGGACTTGAGTCGGCTCGCGACTTTCCCGGCGTCGCTCATGATTCATAGGCAATACTGTCGTGAGAGTTGTAGGGAATTTCGTTCATGGGTCACAGTTCCCGGAGGAGGGCGCTTGAAGAATCATAGCGGACCTGCTTACTTTCACTCTCCAACCGAACGTGTATTGTCAGATAACATGCTGGCCGCCAAAGGAATAACGTACATGCGTGTCGCGATACTGGATGACGAACCGGCAGAACTGCGCAGGGTGGAACAGACTTTGCGGCAGATGGCCGAACCAGGTGAGCCTGCCTGGTCATTGCACAGCTTCGAGCAGGGAGAGGACCTGTTACGTCAATTGCGACGGGAAACATTCGACCTGCTGATCCTCGACTGGCAGTTGCCAGGTTTCAGTGGCCTGTCGCTGCTACGCTGGACCCGCGAGCACATGGACGCACCGCCCGCCGCGATCATGCTGACCAGCCGCGATGCTGAAAGCGATATCGTCCAGGCGTTGAATGCGGGCGCCGACGATTACGTCAGCAAGCCGTTTCGACCCAATGAACTGAAAGCCAGGGTGGCGGCAGTGTTGCGCCGGCATAGCCAGCAACGTGCGGCAGCGACCGAAGTGCTGAGTTTCAATGACCTGGTGTTCGATGATGCCGAGTTGACTGTAAACCGCGCCGGCAAAGCGATCGGAATGACCGAGCGGGAATACCGGCTGGCGCGTTGCCTGTTCAGTAACCTGGGACGGCCGCTGTCCCGGGAGTATCTGTATGAGCGGTTCTGGACCCATGAAGAGATGGTGTCGTCTCGACCGCTGGATACCCACATTTATCGCCTGCGCAACAAGCTTGGCCTGACGGCTGATCGCGGTTGGCAACTGCTGACGATTTATGGGTATGGGTATCGGTTGGAGAGTGTGGGGGCGGCAAGCGAGTAAAAAAAAAAGGCCAACGCGTGAACGGTGGCCTTTTTTTGACAAGCGCTGGATCAGAAATCCAGGTTGGATACCGCCAGGGCGTTGCTTTCGATGAAGTCACGACGTGGCTCGACCGCATCACCCATCAAGGTGTTGAAGATCTGATCCGCGCCAATGGCGTCTTCGATGGTGACTCTAAGCATCCGGCGCTGGCTTGGGTCCATGGTGGTTTCCCACAGCTGATCCGGGTTCATTTCACCCAGACCTTTGTATCGCTGGATGGTGTGACGCTTGGTGCTTTCAGTCATCAGCCATTCAAGTGCTTCCTTGAACTCGGTGACCGGCTTCTTGCGCTCGCCACGCTGGATATACGCGCCGTCGTCCAACAAGGTGCTCAGTTGAGCGCCCAGCGAAACAACCGTCTTGTAATCGTTACTGCCGAAGAAGTCGCGGTTGAACGTGACGTAGTTCGACAGGCCGTGGGAGATCAGTTCGACCTCAGGCAGCCAGACGTTACGTTCACGGTCTTCACGCAGGCTGGCTTTGTAAACCAGGCCGGACTTCTCGACGGTGCGCAGGCGAACTTCGTACTGGGCCAACCAATCCTGCATGGCGGCGTGATCGGACAGTTGCTCCATGCTCACTGCAGGCAAGTAGATGAAGTGCTCGGTCAGTTCCTGTGGGTACAGGCGCGACAGACGCTTGAGGGTCTTCATCACCAGGCGGAAGTCATTTACCAGACGCTCGAGCGCTTCACCGGAGATCCCCGGGGCTTCGTCGTTCAGGTGCAGGCTTGCATCTTCCAGGGCCGACTGCGTCATGTACTCTTCCATGGCGTCGTCGTCTTTGATGTATTGCTCTTGCTTGCCTTTCTTGACCTTGTACAGCGGCGGCTGTGCGATGTAGATGTAGCCGCGCTCGATCAGCTCCGGCAACTGACGGAAGAAGAAGGTCAGCAGCAGGGTACGGATGTGCGAACCGTCGACGTCAGCATCGGTCATGATGATGATGTTGTGGTAGCGCAGCTTGTCGATGTTGTACTCGTCACGGCCAATGCCGCAGCCCAGCGCGGTGATCAAGGTGCCCACTTCCTGCGAAGAGATCATCTTGTCGAAGCGTGCCTTCTCGACGTTCAGGATCTTGCCTTTCAACGGCAGGATGGCCTGGGTTCTACGGTTGCGTCCCTGCTTGGCGGAGCCGCCAGCAGAGTCACCTTCCACGAGGTACAGTTCGGAAAGGGCAGGGTCTTTTTCCTGGCAGTCAGCCAGTTTGCCCGGCAAGCCGGCAATATCCAGCGCACCTTTGCGACGGGTCATCTCACGGGCTTTACGCGCCGCTTCACGAGCCCGTGCCGCGTCGATCATCTTGCCGACGACCAGCTTGGCTTCGTTCGGGTTTTCCAGCAGGAAGTCGGAGAAGTACTTGCCCATTTCCTGTTCGACCGCGGTCTTCACTTCGGAAGAAACCAGCTTGTCTTTGGTCTGAGAGCTGAACTTCGGATCCGGCACTTTCACCGAAATGATCGCGGTCAGGCCTTCACGGGCATCGTCGCCAGTGGTCGCGACTTTGTGCTTCTTCGCCAGACCTTCCGCTTCGATGTAGGTGTTCAGGTTACGCGTCAGGGCCGAACGGAAACCCACCAGGTGAGTACCGCCATCGCGCTGTGGAATGTTGTTGGTGAAGCACAACAGGTTCTCGTTGAAGCTGTCGTTCCACTGCAGGGCGATTTCCACGCCGATGCCGTCTTCACGCTGGATGTTGAAGTGGAACACCTGGTTGACCGGGGTCTTGTTGGTGTTCAGATATTCAACGAACGCACGCAGGCCGCCTTCGTACTTGAACAACTCTTCCTTGCCGCTGCGCTCGTCCTTGAGGACGATGCCGACACCGGAGTTCAGGAAGGACAGTTCACGAATCCGCTTGGCCAGGATGTCCCAGCTGAAGTGGATATTCTTGAAGGTCAGGTCGGATGGCTTGAAGTGAATCTGGGTACCGGTGGTTTCGCTTTCGCCGACGATTTTCATCGGCTCTTTCGGAACACCATGGATGTAGGTCTGTTCCCAGATCTTGCCACTGCGGCGAACAGTCAACACCAGCTCTTCGGACAAGGCGTTCACAACAGACACACCCACACCGTGCAGGCCGCCGGATACTTTGTAGGAGTTGTCGTCGAACTTACCGCCGGCGTGCAGCACGGTCATGATGACCTCGGCTGCCGATACGCCTTCTTCTTTGTGGACGTCTACCGGGATGCCACGACCGTTGTCGCGAACGGTGATGGATTCGTCCGGGTGAATAATGATGCTGATGTCGTCGCAGTGACCGGCGAGCGCTTCGTCGATGGAGTTGTCGACTACCTCGAAGACCATGTGGTGCAGACCGCTGCCATCGTCGGTGTCACCAATGTACATACCGGGACGTTTGCGTACGGCATCCAGGCCTTTCAGCACTTTAATGCTCGTTGAGTCGTACGTATTTTCTTCGCTCAATGCCTTCACTCCCGATGGTCGTGGGTCTGGGTGATACGGCCCTGTTCCACGTGGAACAAAGCGACTGGCGTTTCCGTCTGCCAGCCTTCCCTCAATAATTCGTGATCTACACAGGTGATAAAGACCTGGCAGCGTAAGTCTTCCAGCAAGCGGCAAAGCGCGCGACGGTGGTGCTCGTCCAGTTCGGACGGCAGGTCATCCACCAGATAAATACACTGACCGCGTCGGGCTTGGCTGACCAAGTGTCCTTGGGCAATCCGCAACGCACACACCACCAACTTCTGCTGACCGCGGGACAAGATGTCTGCGGCGTTATGGGCGCCCAATCGAAGGCGCAAATCAGCGCGTTGTGGTCCGGCCTGGGTGTGACCCATTTGCTGATCCCGCTGTAGGGAACCGGCGAGCACGGCACTCAGCTCGCGGTCTTTATCCCAACCTCGGTAATAGCTGAGCGTTAAGCCCTCGAGCTCAACCAGTTCACTCAAGGTCTGTTCAAAGACTGGTTTCAAGGCTTTGATGTAAGCGCGGCGGTATTCATCAATTTCAGCGCTAGCCTGGCACAGTTCCCTGTCCCAAACCGCTTGCGAAACGGCGTCAAGTGTACCATGCCGCAGCCAAGAGTTTCTCTGGCGCAAGGCCTTCTGCAAGCGCTGCCAGGTGGACATGAAGCGCGGTTCCACGTGGAACACTCCCCAGTCGAGAAACTGTCTCCGAATCTTCGGCGCCCCCTCCAACAGCCGAAAGCTGTCGGGGTTGATCAGCTGTAACGGCAGGATCTCCGCCAGCTGCGCTGCGCTACGGGCGTTCTGTCCGTCGATGCGAATCTGGAACTCACCCTGGCGGTCGCGAGATATTCCCAACGCACTGTGCCCGCCCTCAGCCAATTCCACCTGACCAAACACCGTGCACGCCAACTGCTCGTATTGAATCATGGGCAATAGACGGGTGCTACGAAACGAACGGGCAAGCCCCAGCAGATGTATGGCTTCCAGAACACTGGTTTTGCCGCTGCCGTTGGCGCCGTAAAGAATATTGATTCGGGGAGAGGGGGAGAAGGTCACCGGGTGCAGATTGCGCACCGCGGTGACCGAGACGCGACTTAAGGACATCTAGCTTCTGCTGAGCATGATTACAGACGCATCGGCATGACAACGTAGGCCGAGTCGTCGTTGTCGGACTCTTGCACCAGCGCGCTGCTGTTGGAGTCGGACAGGATCAATCGAACTTGCTCGGTGGTCATCACGCCCAGCACGTCGAGCAGATAGCTCACGTTGAAGCCGATTTCCAGGGGGCCACCGTTGTACTCAACGCCCACTTCTTCTTCCGCTTCTTCCTGTTCCGGGTTATTGGCCTGGATTTTTAGCTGGCCATTAGCCAGCTGCAGGCGAATGCCACGGTATTTCTCGTTGGACAGAATTGCGGTACGGCTGAAGGCTTCACGCAAGGCCTGACGATCACCCAGCACCAGCTTGTCGCCGCCTTTTGGCAGAACTCGCTCGTAATCGGGGAATTTACCGTCGACCAGTTTCGAGGTGAAGGTGAACTCGCCGGTGGTGGCGCGGATGTGGTGTTGACCCAGGACGATGCTGACGATGCCGTCCGGCTCAGTCAGCAAGCGCGCCAGCTCAAGGATACCCTTGCGCGGCACGATGACCTGGTGGCGATCTGGCTGACCGATATCAGCCTGCATCGAGCACATGGCCAGACGGTGACCGTCTGTTGCCACGGCGCGGATGATGCCGGCAGAGACTTCCAGCAGCATGCCGTTCAGGTAGTACCGCACGTCCTGCTGGGCCATGGCGAAGCTGGTGCGCTCGATCAGACGACGCAATTTGCTTTGCTCCAGGCTGCAGGTCAGCGAGCCAGGGCCTTCTTCCACCGTCGGGAAATCGTTGGCCGGCAACGTCGACAAGGTAAAGCGGCTACGGCCGGCCTTCACCACAAGCTTCTGCTCGTCGACCTTGATGTCGATCAGCGCGTCGTTCGGCAAGCTTTTGCAGATGTCCATCAGCTTGCGCGCAGGCACCGTGATGGAACCCGGATCTGCAGGTTCTTCGAGTTGTACACGACCGACCAGCTCGACTTCCAGGTCGGTACCGGTCAGCGACAGTTGCTGGCCTTCGACAACCAGCAGCACGTTGGAGAGCACCGGCAAGGTCTGTCGGCGCTCGACGACGCCTGCGACCAGTTGCAGGGGTTTCAACAGGGCTTCGCGTTGAATGGTGAAATGCATGGTCTAGTCCCTTGCCTTAATAAGCTGCGCTGGTGTTCATCAAGTGGTCAGTGTACGCAGCAGGTTCTTGTAGTCCTCGCGGATGTCCGCGTCGGATTCCTTGAGTTCGTTGATCTTGCGGCAGGCGTGCAAAACGGTCGTGTGATCGCGGCCACCAAACACATCGCCGATTTCCGGCAGGCTGTGGTTAGTCAACTCTTTGGACAACGCCATGGCAACCTGACGCGGACGAGCGACCGAGCGTGAACGACGCTTGGACAGCAGGTCGGAAATCTTGATCTTGTAGTACTCGGCGACGGTGCGCTGAATGTTATCCACAGAGACCAGTTTGTCTTGCAGCGCCAACAAGTCTTTCAGGGATTCGCGAATCAGCTCGATGGTGATGTCGCGGCCCATGAAGTGCGAGTGGGCGATCACGCGTTTAAGCGCGCCTTCCAGTTCACGAACGTTGGAGCGAATACGCTGGGCAATGAAGAACGCCGCGTCGTGTGGCAGATCGACTTTGGCCTGGTCGGCCTTTTTCATCAGGATCGCCACGCGGGTTTCCAGCTCCGGCGGCTCGACGGCAACCGTCAGCCCCCAACCGAAGCGAGACTTGAGGCGCTCTTCGAGGCCTTCGATTTCTTTAGGATAGCGGTCACTGGTAAGAATGACCTGCTGTCCACCTTCAAGCAGGGCGTTGAAGGTGTGGAAAAATTCTTCCTGGGAGCGTTCCTTGCGGGCGAAGAACTGAATGTCATCGATCAACAGCGCGTCCACCGAACGGTAGAAGCGCTTGAATTCGTTGATCGCATTCAGCTGCAAGGCCTTGACCATGTCCGCCACGAAACGCTCGGAATGCAGGTACACGACCTTGGCATTCGGGTTCTTCTTTAATAGGTGGTTACCCACAGCGTGCATCAAGTGGGTTTTACCCAGGCCAACGCCACCATAAAGGAAGAGCGGGTTGTACCCGTGCTTGGGGTTGTCCGCTACCTGCCAGGCCGCGGCCCGGGCCAGTTGGTTGGACTTGCCTTCGACGAAGTTCTCGAAGGTGAAGGTGCGGTTCAGGTAGCTGGTGTGCTTGAGCGCGCCTTCGACCTGCACCGTGCGCTGTTCGGAGCGCACCGGGGCCTGTTGAGAACTCGCACCCGCCATCGGGTCGAAACTGTCGCGGGACGGCTCTTCACTGACGTCGGCAAGTTTCTGCGTCGATCGCTTGGTCGGCATGGCTGCCGGTGCGGGAGGCTGTGCGCTGACAGGCGCTTGAGCCGCCTGCGCCTGGGACGCTGCGGCAGCCAGCGGCGCATTAGGGGCGGCACGTGGCGCCGAACTGCGTTTGCTGCCTATTAATAAGGAAAGCGCAGGCGCCATGCCATTGCCATGCTCATCCAGCAGTTCGAGGACCCGGCCCAGGTACTTTTCGTTAACCCAGTCGAGAACAAAACGATTCGGTGCGTAGACACGCAACTCGTCGCCTTCGGCTTCGACCTGTAGTGGACGGATCCAAGTGTTGAATTGTTGGGCAGGCAGCTCATCGCGCAAAAGCTCCACGCACTGCTGCCATAGTTCCACTGACACGGATATCCCCTAAGTTGAAAGCCGGTGAGGCAAAAACAAGCGGCCATTGTAGCGACCAGACGCCGACTTATCCACACGTAGGTTATTCACTGCCGAATAAGAATCCGGGTTTTATAGGGGAAAAAGTCGACCAATGGTCTGTGCATAAGCCCTGTGGATAACCCATCCTAAGGTCGTTGCACAAGTGGGGGCGAAACTCGGTGGATAACCAGCCTGTGGATAAGAGGCCCTTTCACCCACAGGTTATCCGACAGCGCAGCACAGGCTGCCCCCTGTTTACCACGGTAGTTGTCATTCTCTGTACAGCTCGTAATTAAAGGGCTAGAGGTAGTTATCCACAGATGATCGCGACCCTAGCTTTTATAAGCTTTACAGAAAAGCTTTAAATACTTTCCTTCTTTATTTCTATATCTAGCGAAGGGCAGGCACCGCCAAAACCCCTGGAGATCTATTTATGAGGAAACGCTGGTTGGAAATTGACCTAGAGGCTTGCTTTCTCTAGAATCCCCGGTCTCTTAAAACGGGGGCCATTCCGGCCCGTTGTGGACGAATCAGGTAACACGACAATGAAACGTACTTTCCAACCAAGCACCATCAAACGCGCTCGTACCCACGGTTTCCGTGCTCGCATGGCTACCAAGAACGGTCGCGCCGTCCTGTCGCGTCGTCGCGCCAAAGGTCGTGCGCGTCTGGCAGTTTGATAATCCGGCACTGGAGGTGAGTCAGGACTTCAGTCGGGAAAAGCGCCTGCTTACCCCCCGGCATTTCAAGGCAGTCTTTGACTCCCCTACCGGCAAGGTTCCGGGGAAAAATCTCCTGCTCCTTGCGCGCAACAACGATCTTGATCACCCCCGTCTCGGGTTGGTTATCGGGAAAAAGAGCGTAAAGCTCTCCGTCGAGCGCAATCGCCTCAAACGTCTGATGCGCGAATCGTTCCGTCTGCACCAGGACTCACTGGTCGGCTGGGACATCGTAATCGTCGCGCGCAAAGGTTTGGGTGACGTAGAAAACCCCGAATTGATTCAGCATTTCGGCAAACTCTGGAAGCGTCTGGCACGCAGCTCGCCGGTACCAGCAGTCAAAACCGAAACTGTAGGGGTAGACAGTCCCGATGCGTAAACTGGCACTCGTTCCGATCCAGTTTTATCGCTATGCCATTAGTCCCCTGATGGCCAGTCACTGTCGTTTCTACCCCAGTTGTTCCTGCTACGCGTATGAAGCCATAGAAAATCATGGCCTTCTGCGCGGTGGCTGGCTGGCCTTTCGTCGTTTAGGTCGCTGTCATCCGTGGAATCCCGGTGGTTATGACCCGGTTCCATCTATCCCTACCTCCCGTTCTTCTTCGATGGCCGAGTAATCATGGATATCAAACGCACGATCCTGATCGTCGCCCTGGCAATCGTGTCCTACGTTATGGTTCTTAAATGGAACCAGGACTATGGCCAGGCTGCCCTGCCGACTCAGAATGTTGCTTCCAGTACTACCGCACCGGGTCTACCGGATACGGCGACTGGCAAAAATGCTTCCGTCAGTGACGACATCCCCCGCGCCCCAAGCGATACCAGTGCAACTGCACCTGCTGAAACACCAGTAGCGGCAAGCAAAGACCTCATCCAGATCAAAACGGATGTGCTCGACCTGGCAGTCGATCCACAAGGTGGCGATGTTGCCCAGCTGAAATTGCCGTTGTATCCACGCCGTCAGGACCATCCGGAAATTCCGTTCCAGCTGTTCGATAACGGCGGTGAACTGACTTACCTGGCGCAAAGCGGCCTGATCGGTACCAACGGCCCGGATGCAAGCCCGGCCGGTCGTCCGGTCTACTCCTCGGAGAAGAAGACTTATCAACTGGCTGACGGTCAGGACCAATTGGTCGTGGACCTGAAGTTCAGCAAGGATGGCGTCAATTACATCAAGCGTTTCACCCTGAAACGTGGCCTGTATGACGTCACCGTGTCCTACCTGATCGATAACCAGAGCGCGCAGCCGTGGTCCGGTGCGATGTTCGCGCAACTGAAGCGCGACGCCAGCGGCGATCCTTCCTCCACTACCGCTACCGGTACCGCGACTTACCTGGGCGCTGCCCTGTGGACAAGTAACGAGCCGTACAAGAAAGTGTCCATGAAGGACATGGACAAGGCGCAGTTGAAGGAAACGGTCACTGGTGGTTGGGTTGCCTGGTTGCAACACTACTTCGTTACCGCCTGGATTCCGGCGAAGGGCGAAAACAACGTCGTCCAGACCCGTAAAGACAGTAAGGGCAACTACATCATCGGTTATACCGGCCCGGCAATGAGCGTCGCGCCAGGTGCAAAAGCCGAGACCAGTGCAGTTCTGTACGCGGGCCCGAAAAGCCAGGCAGTGCTCAAAGAGTTGTCCCCAGGTCTGGAACTGACCGTCGACTACGGCATTCTGTGGTTCATCGCCCAGCCAATCTTCTGGTTGCTGGGACACATCCACGCAATCGTCGGTAACTGGGGCTGGTCGATCATCTTCCTGACCATGCTGATCAAGGGGATTTTCTTCCCGCTGTCGGCTGCCAGCTACAAATCCATGGCGCGCATGCGTGCAGTGGCGCCGAAACTGGCTGCGCTGAAAGAGCAACATGGCGACGACCGGCAGAAAATGTCGCAAGCCATGATGGAGCTGTACAAGAAAGAGAAGATCAATCCGCTGGGTGGTTGCTTGCCAATCCTCGTGCAGATGCCGGTTTTCCTTTCGCTGTACTGGGTTCTGCTGGAAAGCGTTGAAATGCGCCAGGCGCCGTTCATGCTGTGGATTACGGACTTGTCGATCAAGGATCCGTTCTTCATTCTGCCGATCATCATGGGTGTCACCATGTTTATCCAGCAGCAGTTGAACCCGACGCCTCCGGATCCGATGCAGGCCAAGGTGATGAAGCTGATGCCAATCATCTTCACCTTCTTCTTCCTGTGGTTCCCGGCGGGTCTGGTTCTGTACTGGGTTGTGAACAACGTGTTGTCGATCGCCCAACAGTGGTACATCACGCGTAAGATCGAAGCGGCTATGAAAAAAGCCGAGGCGTAACTTGCTCTGTGGTTAACCACTCAAAACGCCCCCTAGTGGGGCGTTTTGCTATCTGTCACTTTTGTCTGGATACCGGTTTATGAGCGTTCCTCGTGAAACCATCGCTGCCGTCGCCACCGCCCAAGGCCGTGGCGGCGTCGGCATCGTCCGTATTTCCGGGCCTCTGGCGAGTGTCGCGGCCAAGGCCTTCAGCGGGCGTGAACTCAAGCCGCGATTCGCCCACTACGGCCCCTTCCTCAGTGAAAACGATGAGGTTCTGGACCAAGGCATTGCCCTGTATTTCCCGGGGCCGAACTCGTTCACCGGCGAAGATGTATTGGAACTCCAAGGCCATGGCGGCCCGATTGTTCTGGATATGCTGCTCAAGCGTTGCCTGGAACTGGGCTGCCGACTGGCCCGACCCGGTGAATTCAGCGAACGCGCCTTCCTCAACGACAAGCTCGACCTGGCCCAGGCCGAAGCCATCGCCGACTTGATCGAGGCGAGCTCGGCCCAAGCGGCACGCAATGCCCTGCGCTCCTTGCAGGGTGCATTTTCCGAACGTGTGCATCACCTCACCGAGCAATTGATTGGCCTGCGGATCTATGTCGAAGCGGCCATCGATTTCCCGGAGGAAGAAATCGACTTCCTTGCCGATGGCCATGTACTGAGCATGCTCGACAAGGTACGTGATGAGTTATCCACCGTATTGCGTGAAGCCGGGCAGGGGGCATTGTTGCGCGACGGCATGACGGTGGTGATTGCCGGACGACCGAATGCGGGGAAATCCAGCCTGCTGAATGCATTGGCCGGTCGTGAAGCGGCGATCGTCACCGAGATTGCCGGCACGACCCGTGACATTCTTCGCGAACATATCCACATCGATGGCATGCCGCTGCATGTGGTCGATACCGCAGGTTTGCGCGATACCGATGATCATGTGGAAAAAATCGGCGTCGAGCGGGCATTGAAGGCCATTGGCGAAGCCGATCGCGTATTGCTGGTGGTCGACGCCACCGCACCCGAAGCACTTGATCCATTCGCGTTGTGGCCTGAATTCCTGGAAACCCGTCCGGACCCGGCGAAAGTCACGTTGATCCGCAACAAGGCAGACCTGACCGGCGAAGCCATTGCCATGGAAGTCAGCGAGGATGGACACGTCACCATCAGCCTCAGCGCCAAATCTGCCGGCGACGGCCTGGAACTGCTGCGTGATCATCTCAAGGCCTGCATGGGCTATGAACAGACCTCCGAGAGCAGCTTCAGCGCTCGCAGGCGTCACCTTGAAGCGTTGCGCCATGCCAGTGCTTCCCTCGAGCACGGCCGTGCGCAGTTGACGTTGGCAGGTGCCGGTGAACTGCTGGCCGAAGATCTGCGCCAGGCCCAGCACGCTTTAGGTGAAATCACCGGTGCGTTCAGCTCCGATGACCTGCTTGGACGGATCTTTTCCAGCTTCTGTATCGGTAAATAGGGGCCATCACCTACGGAAAGAATACGATCTTTGTAGGAGCTGGCTTGCCAGCGAAGGCGGACTTTCTGACAAATCAATATTGAATGTGACTGCCCCTTCGCTGGCAAGCCAGCTCCTACAGAAACAGATCGGTGTACACGCGTTGCCCCACAGACAGGCCATTCGAGCCTGTCTGTTTCTTCCTTTCTCGTGAATTTTCTTCCAGTGCCGAGCAGATTTTTTCTGCTTGAGCGGATTTTCCGTGCCCGGGATTTGCTGATTCAGAGAATTTCTGTGGATTAAGCCCTGTGAATAACTGCCACTAAGGGCAGTTGATAACAGGGCCTGAAAACTGCGAATAACCACCGCTGTGGATAACCACCCCTTTCATCCACAGGCTTAAACCGGTTATCCAAGGGCCTCATTAGCACATGATCACAGGGTTTTGATTCTCTGTACACGTTGAATATAAAGGGCTGTGTAAATCTATCCACAGAAAAGTGCCTCAGTAAAAATAAACATAAAAACAAAGATTTAATAAATTTCTTTCTTTTTAATTTCTGTTAAGCCGACTTTTCCACAGCTGGTTAAATTTTGTGCAAAGGGTTCTTTAGGAAGGGCGAAGTCCCTATACTTGCCGACCAGGTCCAAAAACCTGTGCTCAAACTATTTCTGATTACCTGACTGAAGCAGGCACGAGGTGCGTGGTGGATTTCCCTTCCCGTTTTGAAGTGATCGTCATCGGCGGCGGTCATGCCGGTACCGAGGCAGCACTGGCGTCAGCACGCATGGGGGCAAAAACCCTGTTGCTGACGCATAACGTGGAAACCCTCGGTGCCATGAGTTGCAACCCGGCCATTGGCGGGATCGGCAAAAGCCACCTGGTCAAGGAAATCGACGCCCTGGGCGGCGCGATGGCCATGGCTACCGATAAGGGTGGAATTCAATTTCGCGTGTTGAACAGCCGTAAAGGCCCGGCCGTGCGAGCGACTCGCGCTCAGGCCGACCGGGTTCTGTACAAGGCCGCTGTCCGCGAAACCCTGGAAAACCAGGCGAACCTGTGGATATTTCAACAAGCAGCCGATGACCTGATCGTCGAACAGGACCAAGTGCGCGGTGTAGTCACCCAGATGGGTCTGCGTTTCCTCGCCGATTCCGTGGTGTTGACCACCGGCACCTTCCTCGGTGGACTTATCCACATTGGCATGCAGAATTTTTCCGGCGGTCGCGCCGGTGATCCGCCATCGATTGCCCTGGCTCACCGTTTGCGTGAATTGCCATTGCGCGTGGGTCGCCTGAAAACCGGTACTCCGCCGCGCATCGACGGTCGCTCTGTGGATTTCTCGGTGATGACCGAGCAAGCAGGCGATACGCCGATTCCAGTGATGTCGTTCATGGGCTCCAAAGAGCAGCACCCGAAACAGGTCAGTTGCTGGATTACCCACACCAACGCCCGCACCCACGAGATCATCGCCGCCAACCTCGACCGTTCGCCGATGTATTCCGATGCAGGTGTGATCGAAGGGATCGGCCCGCGCTACTGCCCGTCGATCGAAGACAAGATTCATCGCTTTGCCGACAAGGAAAGCCATCAGGTCTTCATCGAACCCGAAGGCCTGACGACCAACGAGTTGTACCCGAACGGGATATCCACATCCTTGCCGTTCGACGTGCAGTTGCAGATCGTGCAATCGATCCGCGGCATGGAAAACGCACACATCGTGCGGCCGGGTTACGCCATCGAATACGATTACTTCGACCCGCGTGACCTGAAGTACAACCTGGAAACCAAAGTCATCGGCGGCCTGTTCTTCGCCGGGCAAATCAACGGCACCACCGGCTACGAAGAAGCCGGCGCCCAGGGTTTGCTGGCCGGGGCCAATGCCGCCTTGCGTGCCCAGGGCAAAGAGGCCTGGTGCCCGCGTCGCGACGAGGCGTACATCGGGGTATTGGTCGACGACCTGATTACCCTGGGTACCCAGGAACCGTATCGGATGTTTACCTCCCGCGCCGAGTACCGCCTGATCCTGCGCGAAGACAACGCCGACCTGCGCCTGACCGAAAAAGGTCGCGAACTGGGGCTGGTGGATGACGCCCGTTGGGCCGCGTTCTGCACCAAACGCGAAAGCATTGCCCTGGAAGAACAACGTTTGAAAAGTACCTGGGTTCGCCCGGGCACCGAACAAGGCGATGCAATCTCCGAAAAATTCGGCACGCCACTGACCCACGAATACAATTTGCTCAACCTGCTGAGCCGTCCGGAAATCGACTACGCGGGTCTGATCGCCGTGACCGGTGGCGGGGCAGAAGATCCACAAGTGGCCGAGCAGGTCGAAATCAAGACCAAATACGCCGGTTACATCGACCGCCAGCAGGATGAAATCGCACGCCTGCGGGCCAGCGAAGACACCAAACTTCCTGTGGATATCGATTACACGAATATTTCCGGTCTCTCCAAAGAGATCCAGGGCAAGCTCGGTGCGACCCGTCCAGAGACCCTGGGCCAGGCGTCACGTATTCCGGGTGTCACGCCGGCGGCGATTTCGCTGTTGATGATTCATTTGAAAAAACGCGGCGCTGGCCGTCAGTTGGAGCAAAGCGCTTGAGTTCGTCGGTCACCTCGCAACACGCAGAAGAGTTATCCACAGGTGCTCGCCAGCTCGGTGTCACGTTATCCGACACTCAGCATGCCCAGCTGCTGGGTTATCTGGCCCTGTTGATAAAATGGAACAAGGCCTACAACCTGACCGCCGTGCGCGATCCGGACGAAATGGTCTCCCGTCACCTGCTCGACAGTTTGAGCGTGATGCCGTTCGTCGAAAGCGGTCGCTGGCTGGACGTTGGCAGCGGCGGCGGTATGCCCGGTATTCCGCTGGCCATTCTGTTTCCAGAGGCGCAAGTGACGTGCCTGGACAGCAATGGCAAGAAAACCCGCTTCCTGACCCAGGTCAAACTCGAACTCAAACTGGATAACCTGCAAGTTATCCACAGTCGCGTCGAAGAATTTCAGCCTGCTCAAGCCTTCAACGGGATCATCTCCCGGGCGTTCAGCAGCATGGAGAACTTCAGCAACTGGACTCGCCACCTTGGCGACACCGATACGCGTTGGCTGGCAATGAAGGGCGTTCATCCGGCTGATGAGCTGGTAGCATTGCCGGCAGACTTCCACCTCGATAGCGAACACGCCCTGGCCGTACCTGGTTGCCAAGGCCAACGCCATCTGCTGATACTGCGCCGCACGGCATGATTGGGAACACAAGCAAGAATGGCTAAGGTATTCGCGATTGCGAACCAAAAGGGTGGTGTGGGCAAAACCACCACCTGTATCAACCTCGCAGCTTCCCTGGTCGCTACCAAGCGCCGGGTGTTGCTGATCGATCTCGATCCACAGGGCAACGCCACCATGGGTAGCGGTGTGGATAAACACGGCCTGGAAAATTCGGTCTACGACCTGCTGATCGGCGAATGTGATCTGGCTCAGGCCATGCACTACTCCGAGCACGGTGGTTACCAGCTGTTGCCGGCCAACCGCGACCTGACCGCCGCGGAAGTGGTTCTGCTGGAAATGCAGATGAAGGAGAGTCGCCTGCGCAGCGCGTTGGCGCCGATCCGTGAAAACTACGATTACATTCTGATCGACTGTCCGCCGTCGTTATCGATGCTGACCTTGAACGCACTGGTCGCCGCTGATGGGGTAATTATCCCCATGCAGTGCGAGTACTTCGCACTCGAAGGCTTGAGCGACCTTGTGGATAACATCAAGCGCATCGCCGAGCTGCTCAACCCGAACCTGAAAGTCGAAGGCCTGCTGCGGACCATGTACGACCCGCGCCTGAGCCTGATGAACGATGTGTCGGCGCAGCTCAAGGAGCACTTCGGCGAGCAGCTCTACGACACGGTCATTCCGCGCAACATTCGCCTGGCCGAAGCGCCGAGCTATGGCATGCCGGCGCTGGTGTACGACAAGACTTCGCGGGGCGCGATTGCCTATCTGGCATTGGCGGGCGAGATGGTTCGCCGTCAACGCAAAAACTCACGCACCGCCGCCGCTCAGGCAACTTAAGGAATCCCCATGGCCGTCAAGAAACGAGGTCTCGGACGTGGACTGGATGCACTGCTGAGTGGTCCGACTGTCAGCTCGCTGGAAGAACAAGCGGTGCAGGCGGATCAACGCGAGCTGCAGCACCTGCCCCTGGACCTGATCCAGCGTGGCAAGTACCAGCCACGGCGGGACATGGATCCTCAGGCGCTGGAGGAGCTGGCACAGTCGATCAAGGCCCAGGGCGTGATGCAGCCGATCGTGGTTCGTCCGATCGGCAGCGGTCGCTTCGAAATCATTGCCGGCGAACGTCGCTGGCGCGCCAGTCAGCAAGCCGGCCAGGAAACCATCCCGGCGATGGTTCGCGACGTACCGGATGAAACCGCGATCGCCATGGCGCTGATCGAGAACATCCAGCGCGAGGACCTCAATCCGATCGAAGAAGCGGTGGCCTTGCAGCGTTTGCAGCAGGAATTCCAGCTGACCCAGCAACAAGTGGCCGAAGCCGTGGGCAAATCCCGCGTAACCGTGGCCAACCTGCTACGCTTGATCGCGTTGCCGGAAGTCATCAAAACCATGCTGTCCCACGGCGACCTGGAAATGGGTCATGCCCGTGCTTTGCTCGGTTTACCGGAAAATCAACAGGTTGAAGGGGCGCGACACGTTGTCGCACGAGGGCTGACCGTACGCCAGACCGAGGCACTGGTTCGCCAGTGGTTGAGTGGCAAACCGGAGCCTGCTGAACCGGTAAAGCAAGACCCGGATATTGCCCGGCTGGAACAGCGTCTGGCCGAGCGCTTGGGCTCTGCGGTGCAGATCCGCCACGGGAAAAAGGGTAAAGGGCAGTTGGTGATCGGGTACAACTCCCTCGATGAGCTTCAAGGTGTGCTTGCACACATTCGCTGAAACATTTCCTCATGTAGCGTGCAGGTGGAAATCACTACCTGCCAGTTGAATAGGGGCAGAACCGCCCCTATACTCTGCGCGCATTTTGTCGGCACAAATTATGCCAAGTTATTGAATTCTGGCAGCCGATCATTGGGGAGCAAAAACGATGGAGAGCCGCACGCCAAACCGCTTGCCATTCCATCGCCTGGCAGTTTTTCCGGTCTTGTTGGCTCAATTTGTCGTTTTAGTACTGGCCGCTTTGGCGCTTTGGTACTGGCATGGAGTCGTAGCCGGGTACTCGGGACTTTGCGGAGGCCTGATAGCCTTGCTGCCCAATGTTTATTTCGCTCACAGGGCATTTCGGTTTTCCGGCGCCCGAGCAGCTCAAGCCATCGTCCGGTCTTTTTATGCCGGCGAGGCGGGCAAACTGATTTTGACGGCAGTGCTCTTTGCATTGACGTTCGCAGGTGTGAAGCCATTGGCGCCGCTGGCTGTATTCGGCGTCTTCGTGTTGACCCAACTGGTCAGCTGGTTCGCGCCCCTGCTGATGAGAACAAGACTTTCGAGACCTTAGGGCGTTTGAGGCAACCATGGCAGAGACAACCGCTTCGGGCTATATCCAGCACCACTTGCAGAACCTGACCTTCGGGCAGCTACCTAACGGCGGCTGGGGTTTTGCCCACACCGCAGCAGAAGCCAAGGAAATGGGCTTCTGGGCTTTCCACGTCGATACCCTCGGCTGGTCGGTCGCGTTGGGTCTGATCTTCGTTCTGATTTTCCGCATGGCGGCAAAGAAGGCGACGTCGGGGCAACCGGGTGCTTTACAGAACTTCGTTGAAGTATTGGTCGAATTCGTCGATGGCAGCGTGAAAGACAGCTTCCATGGCCGTAGCCCGGTGATTGCACCGCTGGCGCTGACCATCTTCGTCTGGGTCTTCCTGATGAACGCCGTCGACCTGATCCCGGTCGACTGGATTCCTCAGCTGGCCATCCTGATCACTGGCGATGCGCACATTCCGTTCCGTGCCGTATCGACCACTGACCCGAACGCTACCCTGGGCATGGCCCTGTCGGTGTTCGCGTTGATCATTTTCTACAGCATCAAGGTCAAGGGCATCGGCGGCTTCATCGGCGAACTGACCCTGCACCCGTTCGGCAGCAAGAATATTTTCCTTCAAGCCCTGCTGATCCCGGTGAACTTCCTGCTGGAGTTCGTGACGCTGATCGCCAAGCCAATCTCGCTGGCACTGCGTCTGTTCGGCAACATGTACGCCGGCGAACTGGTCTTCATTCTGATTGCTGTGATGTTCGGCAGCGGTCTGCTCTGGCTTAGCGGCCTGGGCATTGTTCTGCAGTGGGCGTGGGCAGTGTTCCACATCCTGATCATCACCCTGCAGGCGTTTATCTTCATGATGCTGACCATCGTCTACCTGTCGATGGCGCACGAAGAGAACCATTAAGACCAGTCTCGGCTGGTCTGATGTCCCACCCGGTAAAACGGGTGGGGGCCCGAACAGGGCTATGAAACGATTTGTTTTACCGCTTTAAAATCTAAAAAACCTAAACCATACGACGTAAAAGTCGGGAGGAAAGATGGAAACTGTAGTTGGTCTAACCGCTATCGCTGTTGCACTGTTGATCGGCCTGGGCGCACTGGGTACCGCAATTGGTTTCGGCCTGTTGGGCGGCAAGTTCCTGGAAGGCGCCGCGCGTCAGCCAGAAATGGTCCCAATGCTGCAAGTCAAAATGTTCATCGTTGCCGGTCTGCTCGACGCCGTAACCATGATCGGTGTTGGTATCGCTCTGTTCTTCACCTTCGCGAACCCATTCGTTGGTCAACTCGCTGGCTAATTACTCACCTTCGAGTAATTGGTGTGATGTGCAACGAACGAGCGAGGTGTTGGCGTGAACATTAATGCAACCCTGATTGGCCAGTCCGTTGCGTTCTTCATTTTTGTACTGTTTTGCATGAAGTTCGTGTGGCCTCCGGTCATCGCGGCTTTGCACGAACGTCAGAAGAAGATCGCGGATGGACTGGACGCTGCCGCCCGAGCAGCTCGCGACCTGGAGTTGGCCCAAGATAAAGCGGGTCAACAACTGCGCGAAGCTAAAGCTCAGGCAGCCGAGATCATTGAGCAAGCCAAGAAACGCGGTAACCAGATCGTTGAAGAGGCTGTTGAAAAAGCCCGTATCGACGCTGACCGTGTGAAGGTTCAGGCTCAGGCCGAGATCGAACAGGAACTGAACAGTGTCAAAGACGCGCTGCGTGCCCAATTGGGTGCTCTGGCCGTTGGCGGCGCCGAGAAGATCCTGGGTGCCACAATCGATCAAAACGCGCACGCGGAGCTGGTAAACAAACTGGCTGCTGAAATTTAAGCGAGGGCGATCATGGCAGAATTGACCACGTTGGCCCGACCTTACGCTAAGGCAGCCTTCGAGCACGCCCAGGCCCACCAGCAACTGGCCTCTTGGTCAGCCATGCTCGGCCTGGCTGCAGCAGTGTCGCAAGACGACACCATGCAGCGCGTGCTCAAGGCCCCGCGACTGACGAGCGCAGACAAGGCCACCACGTTTATTGACGTGTGTGGCGACAAGTTTGATGCCAAGGCACAGAACTTCATTCACGTCGTTGCCGAAAACGACCGTCTCCCGCTATTGCCGGAGATTGCCGCTCTGTTTGACCTGTACAAGGCTGAACAAGAGAAGTCGGTAGACGTTGAAGTCACCAGTGCTTTTGCATTGAACCAAGAACAGCAAGACAAACTCGCCAAGGTTCTCAGTGCACGACTCAACCGGGAAGTGCGCCTGCAAGTCGAGGAAGACAAATCCCTTATCGGGGGCATTGTCATCCGCGCCGGCGACCTGGTAATCGATGGCTCGGTTCGCGGAAAACTCGCGAGCCTTGCCGAAGCATTGAAATCTTGAGTTTGAAGGGGCAGCAGAGCAATGCAGCAACTCAATCCTTCCGAAATAAGTGAAATTATCAAGGGCCGCATCGACAAGCTCGATGTGACCTCCCAAGCCCGTAACGAAGGCACTGTCGTCAGCGTATCTGACGGTATCGTGCGGATTCACGGTCTGGCCGACGTCATGTACGGCGAGATGATCGAGTTTCCGGGCGGCGTCTTCGGTATGGCTCTCAACCTGGAGCAAGACTCCGTAGGCGCCGTTGTATTGGGCTCCTACCAGTCTCTGGCTGAAGGCATGAGCGCCAAGTGCACCGGCCGCATCCTCGAAGTTCCGGTTGGTAAGGAACTGCTGGGTCGCGTAGTCGACGCACTGGGTAACCCGGTTGACGGCAAAGGTCCACTGAACAACACCGAGACCGATGCGGTCGAGAAAGTTGCTCCAGGCGTGATCTGGCGTAAGTCGGTAGACCAGCCTGTACAGACTGGCTACAAGGCTGTCGATGCCATGATCCCTGTCGGCCGTGGCCAGCGTGAGCTGATCATCGGTGACCGTCAGATCGGTAAAACCGCTCTGGCGATCGACGCGATCATCAACCAGAAAAACAGCGGCATTTTCTGCGTCTACGTAGCGATCGGTCAGAAACAATCGACCATCGCCAACGTGGTTCGCAAGCTGGAAGAAAACGGCGCACTGGCTAACACCATCGTCGTGGCTGCGAGCGCTTCGGAATCTGCAGCACTGCAATTCCTGGCACCGTACTCCGGTTGCACCATGGGTGAATTCTTCCGCGACCGCGGTGAAGACGCGCTGATCGTTTATGACGATCTGTCCAAGCAAGCAGTGGCTTATCGCCAGATTTCCCTGCTGCTGCGCCGTCCGCCAGGCCGTGAAGCTTACCCAGGCGACGTGTTCTATCTCCACTCCCGTCTGCTGGAGCGCGCATCCCGCGTTTCGGAAGAATACGTAGAGAAGTTCACCAACGGCGCAGTGACCGGCAAAACCGGTTCCCTGACCGCACTGCCGATCATCGAAACCCAGGCTGGCGACGTTTCCGCGTTCGTTCCGACCAACGTGATTTCCATCACCGACGGTCAGATCTTCCTGGAATCGGCCATGTTCAACTCCGGGATCCGTCCTGCTGTGAACGCCGGTGTTTCGGTATCCCGTGTGGGTGGTGCCGCTCAGACCAAGATCATCAAGAAGCTCTCCGGTGGTATCCGTACCGCTCTGGCTCAGTACCGTGAACTGGCGGCATTCGCCCAGTTCGCTTCTGACCTGGACGAAGCGACCCGTAAGCAACTTGAGCATGGTCAGCGCGTTACCGAGCTGATGAAGCAGAAGCAATACGCACCAATGTCGATCGCTGACATGGCGCTGTCGCTGTATGCCGCTGAGCGTGGGTTCCTGACTGACGTTGAAATCGCCAAGATCGGCAGCTTCGAACAAGCGCTGATTGCTTTCTTCAACCGCGATCACGCCGATTTGATGGCGAAGATCAACGTGAAGGGTGACTTCAATGACGAAATCGACGCTGGCATGAAAGCCGGTATCGAGAAGTTCAAGGCCACCCAAACCTGGTAAGCCGCAGCGGGAGCCGCGAGGCTCCCGCTTGCTAACCTGATAGGTGTTACATGGCAGGCGCAAAAGAGATTCGCAGTAAGATTGCGAGCATCAAAAGCACGCAAAAGATTACCAGCGCCATGGAAAAAGTGGCGGTCAGTAAAATGCGCAAGGCACAAATGCGCATGGCTGCTAGCCGTCCTTACGCGGAGCGCATCCGCCAGGTTATTGGCCATCTGGCCAACGCCAACCCGGAATATCGCCACCCGTTCATGCTCGACCGTGAAGTAAAGCGTGTCGGTTATGTTGTGGTGAGCAGTGACCGTGGTCTGTGTGGTGGCTTGAACACCAACCTGTTCAAGGCCCTGGTCAAGGACATGGCGGTAAACCGCGAAAACGGCGTCGAGATCGATCTGTGTGTAGTGGGTAGCAAGGGTGCGGCTTTCTTCCGCAACTTCGGCGGTAACGTCGTTGCAGCTATCAGCCACCTGGGTGAAGAGCCGTCGATCAATGACTTGATCGGCAGCGTCAAGGTGATGCTGGATGCCTACCTGGACGGCCGTATTGATCGCCTGTCCGTGGTGTCCAACAAGTTCGTCAACACCATGACGCAGCTGCCTACGGTGGAGCAATTGATTCCACTGGTGGCGACCCCGGAAAAGGAACTCAAGCACCACTGGGATTATCTGTACGAACCGGACGCCAAAGAGCTGCTTGACGGCTTGATGGTCCGTTACGTGGAGTCGCAGGTCTACCAGGCGGTGGTCGAGAACAACGCGGCTGAACAAGCTGCGCGGATGATCGCGATGAAGAACGCTACCGACAACGCCGGTGATTTGATCAGCGATTTGCAGCTGGTCTACAACAAGGCGCGTCAGGCTGCGATCACCCAAGAGATCTCGGAAATCGTCGGCGGCGCTGCCGCGGTTTAACGGTTCAAATATTCAGAGGATCCAGCTATGAGTAGCGGACGTATCGTTCAAATCATCGGCGCCGTTATCGACGTGGAATTTCCACGCGACAGCGTACCGAGCATCTACAACGCGCTGAAAGTTATAAGCGCGGCTGAAACCACCCTGGAAGTTCAGCAGCAGCTGGGCGACGGCGTGGTTCGTACCATTGCGATGGGTTCCACCGAAGGCTTGAAGCGCGGTCTGGAAGTCACCGACTCTGGCGCAGCCATCTCCGTACCGGTCGGTAAAGCGACCCTGGGCCGGATCATGGACGTCCTCGGTAACCCGATCGACGAAGCTGGCCCGATCGACACCGAAGAGCGCTGGGGCATTCACCGTCCTGCGCCAACCTTCGCTGAACAAGCGGGCGGCAACGACCTGCTGGAAACCGGCATCAAGGTTATCGACCTGGTTTGCCCGTTCGCCAAGGGTGGTAAAGTCGGTCTGTTCGGTGGTGCCGGTGTAGGCAAGACCGTAAACATGATGGAACTGATCCGTAACATCGCCATCGAGCACAGCGGTTATTCCGTGTTCGCCGGTGTGGGTGAGCGTACTCGTGAGGGTAACGACTTCTACCACGAGATGAAGGACTCCAACGTTCTGGACAAAGTGGCACTGGTTTACGGTCAGATGAACGAGCCGCCGGGTAACCGTCTGCGCGTAGCACTGACCGGCCTGACCATGGCCGAGAAGTTCCGTGACGAAGGTAACGACGTTCTGTTGTTCGTCGACAACATCTATCGTTACACCCTGGCCGGTACTGAAGTATCCGCACTGCTGGGCCGTATGCCTTCCGCAGTAGGTTACCAGCCGACCCTGGCCGAAGAGATGGGTACTCTGCAAGAGCGTATCACTTCGACCAAAAACGGTTCGATCACCTCGATCCAGGCGGTATACGTACCGGCGGATGACTTGACTGACCCGTCGCCAGCGACCACCTTCGCCCACTTGGACGCCACCGTCGTTCTGTCCCGTGACATCGCTTCCCTGGGTATCTACCCGGCGGTCGATCCACTCGACTCGACTTCGCGCCAGCTGGACCCGAACGTGATCGGCCAGGAACACTACGACACCGCTCGCGGTGTACAGTATGTTCTGCAGCGTTACAAAGAACTGAAGGACATCATTGCGATCCTGGGTATGGACGAGCTGTCGGAAGCCGACAAGCAGTTGGTAAACCGTGCTCGTAAGATCCAGCGTTTCTTGTCGCAGCCGTTCTTCGTGGCTGAAGTCTTCACCGGTGCCTCGGGTAAATACGTTTCCCTGAAAGACACCATTGCTGGCTTCAAAGGCATCCTCAACGGTGACTACGACCACCTGCCAGAACAAGCGTTCTACATGGTCGGCGGCATCGAAGAAGCGATCGAGAAAGCCAAGAAACTGTAATCCCGGCGCTCGGCAACGGGCGCTAATTTAGGTTGAGGCAATCAGATGGCTATGACAGTCCATTGCGATATCGTCAGCGCGGAAGGGGAAATCTTCTCCGGCCTGGTCGAGATGGTGGTTGCGCACGGTGCACTGGGTGATCTTGGTATCGCCCTGGGTCACGCGCCGCTGATCACTAATCTCAAGCCGGGCCCGATCCGCCTGATCAAGCAGGGCGGGGAAGAGGAGGTGTATTACATCTCCGGCGGTTTCCTCGAGGTTCAGCCGAACATGGTCAAGGTTCTTGCCGACACCGTGCAACGTGCTGCCGACCTGGACGAAGCCTCCGCTCAGGAAGCCGTAAAGGCTGCCGAGAAGGCCTTGCATGAGCGGGGCGCGGAATTCGATTACGGTTCTGCCGCCGCACGTCTGGCCGAGGCTGCAGCTCAGCTGCGCACCGTCCAGCAGATCCGCAAGAAGTTCGGCCACTAAAAGGCCATAGCTTGTTGCGCGATTGATTAAAAAGGGTAGCCTCGGCTACCCTTTTTTCTTTTCCGACATTCATAACTTGGTCGCAGCCGCTGACCACCCAGGATTGGTAGCCAGTCATGTCCCTAGAAATCGTTATCCTCGCTGCCGGTCAAGGCACGCGCATGCGTTCGGCATTGCCAAAAGTCCTGCATCCAATTGCAGGCAATTCGATGCTCGGCCATGTTATCCACAGCGCCCGGCAACTTGATCCGCAGCGTATCCACGTCGTGATCGGCCATGGCGCTGAAGCGGTGCGTGAACGTCTGGCCGCCGATGATTTGAATTTTGTCCTTCAGGACAAACAGCTCGGCACCGGCCATGCCGTGGCCCAGGCCGTACCGTTCATCGAATCCGACACTGTTCTGATTCTCTACGGTGACGTGCCGCTCATCGAGGTCGAAACCCTCCAGCGCCTGCTCACCAAGGTAGCGCCGCAACAGCTGGGCTTGCTCACTGTCGAGCTGGACGATCCTACCGGTTACGGCCGTATCGTCCGTGATGCCGCTGGCCAGGTGACGGCCATCGTCGAGCAGAAAGACGCCAACGAAGCCGAACGCGCGATCAGCGAAGGCAACACCGGCATCCTGGCCCTGCCTTTCGCAAAACTGGGCGACTGGATGAGCCGTCTGTCGAATAACAATGCCCAGGGCGAGTACTACCTCACCGACGTGATCGCCATGGCGGTCAGCGATGGTCTAGTGGTGGCTACCGAACAGCCTCACGATGCAATGGAAGTGCAGGGCGCCAACGATCGCAAGCAACTCTCCGAGCTTGAGCGCCATTATCAATTGCGCGCGGGTCGCCGCTTGATGGCTCAGGGTGTGACGTTGCGAGACCCGGCACGTTTCGATGTGCGCGGTGAAGTGACCGTGGGTCGTGATGTGCTGATTGATATCAACGTGATTCTCGAAGGCAAGGTCGTCATTGAAGACGACGTTGTGATCGGTCCGAACTGCGTGATCAAGGACAGTACCCTGCGCAAAGGCGTGGTGATCAAGGCCAACAGCCATATCGAAGGCGCTATGCTCGGTGAAGGCAGCGATGCCGGTCCGTTCGCCCGTATTCGTCCAGGCACGGTACTGGAGGCCCGGGCACATGTGGGTAACTTTGTTGAGCTGAAAAATACTCATCTGGGTGAAGGCGCCAAGGCGGGTCATTTGACTTACCTGGGCGATGCCGAGGTCGGTGCACGCACCAATATCGGCGCCGGTACCATTACCTGCAACTATGACGGCGCCAATAAGTGGAAGACCGTGTTGGGTGAAGATGTGTTCATCGGTTCCAATAACTCGTTGGTGGCGCCTGTGGATATCGGATCCGGGGCAACCACGGCGGCCGGTTCGACCGTTACGCAGAATGTGGATAACTCACAATTGGCTGTGGGTAGAGCGCGCCAGAAAAACATCGACGGTTGGAAGCGGCCAGAGAAAAAGAAGAAGAGCTAAGTTATCCACAGTGGATAAAATTGTCCTCGCGGGCAAGTCTGACCACCGGCCCGCTTGCTCCTGCCGCCTAGAGTTATCCACATCGCTGGTTATCCACAGCGTGTGTGAACACTTTAACTTGATAGGCACGAGCGATACGGCGACCCGACTTACCCGCAGTGATTTTATCCACAAGGCCTGTTATCCACAGGTCGTTTTATCACTTCCCGCTTGACGAAGTTTCGACAATAGGTTTTGATTGCTTCCGTTATCTTTCGAATCGAAACTTATGTCGAAGCGCAATACTCCTCAACGCCGTCACAACATCCTCGCGCTGCTTAATGAGCAGGGCGAAGTCAGTGTGGATGAGCTGGCCAAACGCTTCGAAACCTCAGAAGTTACGATCCGCAAGGATCTGGCGGCGCTCGAAAGCAATGGGTTGCTGCTGCGCCGTTACGGCGGCGCCGTCACCATGCCTCAGGAACTGGTGGCCGATCTCGGTCAACCGATTTCCAGATACAAGCAGGCAATCGCTCGCGCAGCCGTTATGCGGATTCGTGAGCATGCGCGAATCATCATCGACAGTGGCAGTACGACTGCGGCGATGATCCCGGAGCTCGGCCAACAACCGGGCCTGGTGGTGATGACCAATTCGCTGCATGTCGCCAATGCCTTGAGCGAACTCGAACACGAGCCGGTGCTGTTGATGACCGGTGGTACCTGGGACCCGCATTCCGAATCCTTTCAGGGGCAGGTTGCCGAGCAGGTACTACGCTCTTACGACTTCGACCAGTTGTTCATCGGAGCCGATGGCATTGACCTGGTACGCGGCACCACCACCTTCAACGAACTGCTGGGACTGAGCCGGGTCATGGCCGAGGTCGCCCGTGAAGTGGTGGTGATGGTGGAAGCCGACAAGATAGGCCGCAAGATTCCCAACCTGGAGCTGCCATGGAGCAGCATCCATACCCTAATTACCGATGATCGCTTGCCGCTCGAGGCACGGGATCAGATTCAGGCCCGCGGCATCGCGCTGATTTGCGCAGCTGTCAGTCAGGAGAAATAGCATGTGTGGAATTGTTGGTGCAGTCGCAGAACGTAACATTACCGCCATTTTGCTCGAAGGCCTCAAACGCCTGGAATACCGCGGCTATGACAGCGCGGGTGTAGCAGTCTTCACTAACAACGAAGTGCTTGAGCGCACGCGTCGCCCGGGTAAGGTCAGTGAGCTGGAACAGGCCCTCGAAAGCGAACCTCTGGTCGGTCGACTGGGCATCGCCCACACTCGCTGGGCGACTCACGGTGCGCCTTGCGAACGTAACGCTCACCCGCATTTCTCCGGTGATCTGGCGGTGGTGCACAATGGCATCATCGAGAACCACGAAGCGCTGCGCGAACAACTCAAAGATTTGGGTTACGTCTTTACCTCGGACACCGACACCGAAGTCATCGCTCACCTGCTGGAGCACAAGCTCAAGGATCTGGGCGATCTGACCGTGGCCCTCAAGGCGACTGTCAAAGAGCTGCATGGCGCTTATGGCCTGGCGGTGATCAGTGCAAAGCAACCGGACCGTCTGGTCGCAGCCCGTAGCGGCAGCCCGTTGGTGATCGGCTTGGGCATGGGGGAAAACTTCCTCGCCTCCGACCAATTGGCGCTGCGCCAGGTCACTGATCGTTTCATGTACCTTGAAGAAGGCGATATCGCGGAAATTCGCCGCGAAAGCGTGCAGATCTGGGACGTTGACGGCCAAGTCGTCGAGCGTGAATCCGTGCAATATCGTGACGGGGCGGAAGCCGCCGACAAGGGCGAATTCCGCCATTACATGCTCAAGGAAATCCATGAGCAACCGGCCGTGGTACAGCGCACCCTGGAAGGTCGCCTGAGTCAGAACCAGGTGTTGGTCCAGGCGTTTGGCCCACAGGCTGCCGAACTGTTCGCCAAAGTGCGCAACGTGCAGATCGTCGCGTGCGGCACCAGCTACCACGCCGGCATGGTTGCCCGTTACTGGCTCGAAGAGCTGGCGGGTATTCCTTGCCAGGTCGAAGTCGCCAGCGAATTCCGCTATCGCAAGGTCGTCGTGCAGGACGACACCCTGTTCGTGACCATTTCCCAGTCCGGTGAAACCGCCGACACCCTGGCCGCCCTGCGTAACGCCAAAGAGCTGGGCTACCTGGCGAGCCTGGCGATCTGCAACGTCGGTATCAGCTCGTTGGTACGTGAATCGGACCTGACGCTGTTGACTCAGGCCGGTCGCGAAATCGGCGTGGCCTCGACTAAAGCCTTCACCACTCAGTTGGTCGGCTTGCTGTTGCTGACCCTGTCCCTGGGCCAGGTCCGCGGCACGCTGGCCGACGGTGTTGAAGCCACCCTGGTCGAAGAACTGCGTCGCCTGCCGAGCCGCCTGGGTGAAGCCCTGGCGATGGACAGCACAGTGGAAAAAATCGCCGAACTGTTCGCCGAGAAGAACCACACGTTGTTCCTCGGTCGTGGCGCGCAATTCCCGGTCGCGATGGAGGGTGCCCTCAAGCTCAAGGAAATCTCCTACATCCACGCCGAAGCCTATCCCGCTGGCGAGCTGAAACACGGTCCGTTGGCGCTGGTGGATAACGACATGCCAGTGGTGACGGTGGCGCCAAACAACGAACTGCTGGAGAAGCTGAAGTCCAACCTCCAGGAAGTTCGCGCCCGTGGCGGCGAGCTGATCGTCTTCGCGGACGAGCAGGCCGGCATGACCAACGGCGAAGGCACTCACGTCGTGCAGATGCCGCACATCCACGACATCCTGTCGCCGATCCTCTACACCATTCCGCTGCAGTTGCTCTCGTACTACGTGGCGGTGTTGAAAGGCACTGACGTCGACCAGCCGCGCAACCTGGCGAAGTCGGTGACGGTGGAATAAGTTATCCACAGGTCACGTTAGCTGGTTGAGAACAACATAGTTTGTCTCCAGACAACATAGTGTGTCTCCGAACAACATAGTCTGTCACAATGGCTAACCCCCTGAATTCAGGGGGTTTTCTTTTTCTTAAAGCGCCATTTGTCCAGATTCACTGCTTCATTTCACTCAAGGGGTAAGCTGGAGAACGCTGATCACCATCTCGAGATGGTGCAGATTTTTTCCTATACCTATTTTCGAGACGAAAGGTTTGCAGTGCGGCAGGGAGCGCAGGAGGTCGGGGTTGCGCGGTCGCAGGTTTGCCACAGAAGCCGACGTTGATCGGCACATTTCAAATGGATTCGGCCAAGGGGCTGGAGCCAGCTACGTCCCGTGGCTACGCGTGCAGGATGTACCCTCTCAAGGACATTCTCGAAAAGTTCAAGGGATCAAGGTCGATCGTCTGCACCACCTACTTTCTAATCTCGAATACGGCTACTTTTTAGTCTGCGAATTTTCGGAAGACGTTGTCGACATCCGTGAACAATACCCTTTGCTCCCAAGAGGTAGCGCACAGGCCCAGGCCAGTGCGATGGGCTTGAAGTACCCCAACTTCCCAAAGAGCTCAGTTCCATATGTGATGACGACGGATTTTCTCTTGACGGTCATAAAGCCAGATGGAAGCTTTGGTACTGTAGCCCGCACAGTCAAATACGAAAGCGATCTTGTGGGTGAAAGGGCCGACAGGACACGCGAGAAGCTAGAGATCGAAAAGGAGTTTTGGAATTCACAAGGCGTGGATTGGACAATCGTTACGGAAGCTGGCTTTACCGTTGAGCTGGTTCAAAATCTAGGTTTACTGCGAAAATTTGCCCAGATACCTCGTGCATTAACACAACCTACGGTGGTGATAGACTTTCTCCTCAGTCTAAGGGGATTTCAAGGTTATCCTTGGACCACCGCTCAAGTTTTGAAAAAAGTTGCAACGAAATTGTTCATTTCGTATCAGGACTCAAGAGCTCTATATCATTACTTGATCTGGCATAAGCGTATTAAACTCGACTTGATACGTGCGCCTTTACAGATGGGATTACCTCTCCCAGAATTGCTAATAGTCGAGGATACATCTCCCTATCGGAAGACTGCGGAGGGCGCACTATGAAAATCAAAATCAATGACGTTTTGGAACCTGTAACTGAGCACTCAGCTATAGCTGCTTTGGTTCGGGTTTTGTGGCTAGATGAGATGCAAGACGCAGTTTGCCTTATCGAGATGACGGCAAATCCACCTCGGTTACCCTTTATATTGGGATTGCAACAAATAAAGGCATCTATTTTAGCTGGAGATACGAAGACTGCTACGATAAAAACACCGGAATATTTACTGGTGCTAGAAGAGTCTCTCGACGAGAAACAAAAGTCAGATAGGGATAATAAATGGAATGTTATTTCACCGCTGATTATCTCTGAGGTCCCGGGTCAAGTATATTTTTCCGACGAACTGGTACGGCTCGTGGCAGCACGCGCAGTCGAGCTTAAGATACATCGCAAACAAATTTATCGGCTTCTATGTAAGTACTGGATAAATGGTCAAATACGAAATGCTCTTCTGAAAAATTACACAAGCGTCGGAAAGTCCGAGCGAGTGTACAATCCAGAGAGACCCCCAGGCAGGAAACCCAAATTTCAGGAAATTGAGTTGCCGCGGAACAAGTTTTTGGAGCCTGTGGATAAGTGCTGCATCAAGGTAGGTTATGCGCTCTATGTAGACAATGAAGAAGCATCTCTAACTGATGCTTACCATAAAATGCTAGCCAAGTTTTATACAGAGAAGGATCTTTCTAAGAATCCTGAAGCTGGCTCACGTTTATTACCTTCAACAGAAATACCTTCTTTTCGCCAGTTCGATTATCAGGGCAAGAAATTCTTCGATGTGGTGGCGACTGAACGCGGTCGGATGGGGGAAAAAAAATGGTTGAAAGACCGTCGCCCTTTATCAGGTGCCGTCCAGGATAAGCTTCGCGGACCATGTCATCAGTTTGAGATTGATGCGACGATTGCCGACGTCTACTTGGTGAACAGTTACTCTCGCCACATGCTCATCGGGCGTCCAGTGATTTATGTAGTCATCGATAGCTTTTCTGGCCTGATTGTCGGCCTCTATGTCGGTTTGGAAGGTCCGAGCTGGAACGGTGCGCGCCAGGCGCTTTTCAATGCTTTTACGTCAAAGCAAGACTTCTGTGCTCTGAATGGCGTCACAATCGAACCTGCTGATTGGCCCTGCCACCACCTACCTCACGAGGTGTTCGCCGACCGGGGGGAAATGCTTGGGACAGCAGCCGAGGGACTTGCTATGGGCCTTGGCATCGAACTGGGTATCGCACCGCCGTATCGCCCAGATTGGAAGTCGATGGTGGAAAGCAGGTTCAACATCCTGAACTCTTTGACGGGCATCCGGTGGTTGCCCGGTGGCGTGGCAGCACGGGAGAAAGAAAGAGGTGAGCGGGATTACCGCTTGGACGCGACCCTTAATATGAAAGAATTCACCAAAATCATCATTAAGTGTGTGCTGCATTACAATAGATTCAATCGCCAGCCTAAAAGACTCACAAAGCAAATGGTTGCTGACAATGTTGCACCTACCCCTTTGTCCATTTGGAACTGGGCATTGGAAAATGATTTTGTTGAGCCTAATTATCGGTCCGATGACCTGATTTATCTACATTTACTCCCTAGGGACAATGGGACGGTTCAAAAGGGAGGTGTGTTGTTCAAGGGTATGTATTACATAAGCGACATGGTCGTTGATAAGAACTGGCTTGCAAAAGCGCGAAGTCAAGGTGTCTGGTCGATTCAATGTTGGTACGATCCAAACTCAGCGGACCACATTTGGATTCAAGGGGATGATAAACAATTTGTTCGCTGCGATTTAAGATATTCAGATCGAAAATATGCGAGTTATCGCACTGATGAAATCTACGATATGCTCGAGGCCTATCGTCAAACTCCGCCGACGCATAAACGGTTTGAGCTAGAGAGTAGGATCTCTCTTAACGATGAGATTGATGGTTTGGTAAACACTGCCTTGAAAGAGAAAAACGAGGCGACAGCTCCTAAAACGAAAGCTGAGCACATCGGCAATATTCGTGAGAATCGGGCGGAGGAGCGTTTCCGGGAACGAGCAGAGGCTCAGGTTCCGGAGGGCGTCCGCAGCGTCGGTGTAAATGCGCCGCAGTCTCCTAAAGATCCTCCTGAGCATTACGCCGGTGCTCGCAGCGCCCAAGTGATAGATATGCTCAAACGAATTCGCCCAGGTAAGAAGCCATGAACGGCGTCCAAATTTTTGCCTGTTACACCAAGCAACCGATTCCGGAGTATGCAGGCAACCCGCTCATCGAAGCATTGCCGCCAATCCTCTCGGATGAAGCGGCGATGGGGCTCATCGCTAATTTTCCATATGAAGCGACTCCAGAGGAGCTGGCACTGGAACGCTCAACGCGAATCCATTGCATCGATCGCTTGCGGTCTGTCATCCAGCCAATGCTGATTCACTTGGAACTTGAGTCGTTGATCTCACTGTTGATCCGGCGAGGCTATGTGGGGCGCAACCCGACCTCACCAGCGACTGTCAGGCACCTTCACTCGCTCTCTGGAGCTCAGCGGTACCATGATGGATTTAAATCGACTGCGGAGACATTCAGCTTGGTTGGGCTGAGCGGCATCGGAAAATCGACAGCATTATGGGCCATCCTCAGCCTTTACCCCCAAACCATCAGGCATGAACGCTACGAGGGTAAACAGTTCGTTCATACACAGATCACTTGGTTGAAGCTTGATTGTCCTCGGGACGGTTCTCTTGCCGGGTTCTGTCAGGAGTTCTTTATCGCTGTTGGGAAAGCGTTGGGCGATGAGGATTACCATCAGCGGTTTCGAGCCAGGAACATTAATGACTCGCTGCAGCTGATGGCCCAGGTTGCGAGTACATTCTTCATTGGCGCGCTGCTCATCGATGAGATTCAGAATCTGCATTTTGCCAAGACAGGCGGCAAAGACAGCATGCTGAATTTCTTTCTGCACCTAGTAAATAACATCGGTATACCGGTCGTCTTCATCGGCACTAATTCGATGGTCAGCCTTTTCTCAGGTGTGTTGAGAAACGCACGCCGCTGCTGCGATGCTGGAATCATCGAATTCAAGCGATTTGAAAAGGAAGATGACGAGTGGAAAATGCTGGTCGAGAACCTTTGGAGCTACCAATGGTGCCAACAGCGAGCTGACTTGACTGACGACATCTACGATACGCTCTACGACCATACGCAGGGTGTAACGGATTTTCTGGTGAAGCTGCTTGTGCTCACACAACGCTACGTGATTCAAAGCGGTTCGGAGTGCATAACGGCAGCAGACATAAGGCGCGTCAGCGACTCCAAGATGCAGATACTGAAGCCCGCGCTGTCTGCGTTGCGCAGTCGCGACCCAAAGCGGATGAGTCAGTTTGAAGATCTGCTTCCGATTGACGAACAGCTGGCTGACATGATGGCTTTCGACTTTGTGCCACGGCCGGATCGTCTGGCATTGCTGCGCAGTGTCAAGAAGCAGAGGCCTAGTATTCCACCAAGCACGCCTGATGCAGCGAAGAGCGTCACCAAGACGAACACACTCGCCGCTGCTGTGGTTACTGAAACATCAATGGCCCGAACTATAAGCAGCAGCGAAGACCCACTAAGGGCAATGCAAAATGCAGGATGGCTGAATCAGGACTTGTTTGAGTTTTCGCCGCTGTACCGCAAGGGGTAAACAATAGGGGATGTGAAATGAAGCACAGCTTTCATTTCTTTCCTGAGCCCTTCCCTGACGAAACGCTGCACAGCGTTTTGTCCAGGTACGTGCGGCTTTATGGTTTAGGGGCACGCAGCGAGATATTCGCCAATACTCTGTGGGAAGGGAGCTTTTCGGAGAATGTCCCTTTTCCCTGTCACCTCGCTAAGCTCGTGGACGAATTGCCACACAGTGTCGGCTTGTCCGTAGCCCAAGTAATTGAACGTCACACTCTCCTGCCGTACTACCAGCCCTTCCTGTCTGTACATCAGCTTCAACATGCCCAAGAGCAGATGGCACATCGGGGAGGTGGAGGACTCAAACTCAGGTTGGGGTTGATCGCAAGTCGCCTTGAAAATGCGTCGAGAGTTCGATTTTGCCCCACCTGCTTAGATCAGGACGATGCGATTATGGGGGTCGCATATTGGCATCGTGTACACCAGCTTCCAGGCGTCTTTATCTGTCCTCATCACGTGGAGCCGTTGGTGGTCCTGGATCACCGCAGTTTGACTTGTTGCAGGAAGAGGCTCTTGCTTCCCGAGGACGATGCCGTCCAATCGCGCGCTTTGCCCTTAGAAATCCCCACAGATCGACGCCGCGAGCTATTAGAGATTGCTCAACTTTCACTTGAGGTGCTTCAGGCCAATGCGTCCCCGCAGTCTGCGAACAGAGTTCGAAAGTTACTTCTAGACGGTGCGGCAGCTCTGGAGCTGGTCCATCATGGTCGGCTGCGTTTGGGGCCGCTGGCGCGACACATGGACGCGTATTTCCACCGTCTTCCAACCACCGGCGAATTCTCTATTCTTGCAAGCGATCCGAATGAAACTCCTGCGTCTTGGGTGACCAAGCTTCTGCGAAAACCGCGAGGCACTCACCATCCTCTGAAGTACATCCTCCTTGCCAGTGCGCTGAACGTAGACGTCACCCAACTTTTCATCAGGGAAGACATTGCTCTAAACGCGATGGCCATGGGAATTCCGTCGCCACTCCCTTTACCGATTCCCTATCTACCTTGCGAACAAGCTGCGCAATGTAAATCTGGTACTGAAACTGCTTTTCATCATTCGATTTGGGCATGGGCGGAAAAAGGAATGGAAGCGACAGAAATCGCATCAAAATTGGATATGTCCCTTGCCAGTGTTTATCGCGGCATTCGAGCGCACGAGCAGGGTGCTGAGCGGTGGAAAAAGTGCAAATTTGAAAGATGTCTTGCTCAACGGCGGGATCGTTTTGAGAGCCAGTATCAAGATCGTCTGGCTCATGAGTGTTCTGATTATATGTGGCTATACAGGCATGATCAGGCATGGCTTACCCAGCGGTGCAATCTGCTTAGTCGTCATGGAAGCAATCGGCGACGGAATAGTCCGTTTCGTCAGCTTGACCCTTACCTTGCATCCGAAATCTTTGATTGTGCAGAAAGTCTTCGCGCGCTGCCCGGCAAGCCGATTCGGATTACTCAAACCCGGATTGGTCGAGAACTAGATACCATTGCTCGATTCGAGAAGCAGCTTAAGAAACTTCCGATGTGCGCGGCTGCACTGACGTCAGTTTGCGAGAGCCGTGACAACTTTCATCAGCGCCGATTGCAATGGGCGGAACAGCAATTAATGCGAGAAGGTAAACCGGTCACTACAGCATGGCTCTACAAAACTGCGTGCATTAGACCTAATTGATTGGAAATCAAATCACAGGCGTATGGCGTAAGCGATTTCTTGCATAAATTATTGCACTTACCGTTAAAAATAGTCTGGAGCACCTTCCTTCCCTGATTTTATCGCAATATAAGACCTACCCCCCATAGGCCCATGGTGACCAGGAGGGCCTTTCCACTGTCGGCTAACATTGGTTGTTGCAAGTAGTGACTCGGGATTGACACCTGTGCTCATAAATTTTTCTAGATCCCACTCGAAATGATTGATTAATGCATTCCAAGCCTGGATAGGTACGGAGGTCAATAATTGTAGACTGGATGTATTAGGGGGGAGCTTTAAACGGGACATTTCCGACAAAGCCCAAATGGCTCTTCTTAAGTGAAAATGCCATGAAGATTCGTGATGGATTTCCAACTGTTGAGCTACGCGCGGAAACAGAATTTTCCGATCTGCAGGGCTCGGTGGAACCCTACTCGGCAATAAAGCAATCATGTTGGTTATATTAACTCGAATCTGTTTTTGGCTGAAATTATAGAGCTCTTCGACCCGTTCAGCGATGATCTTCGCATATTCTTCATCACGACGATCTGCGTGTTGCTCTGTCTTTGCTTTTGTTACAGGGCCATTCGCAAGGATTTCCGTAAGCCATGGTTTATCGTTAGCAATAAGCCAGAGCGTCGCCTGATATGCATTGGCCCACAAGTAGTCTAAGCTCAGTCCAGGTCTCGCCTCGATGAGCTGAGTCACTTTTTGGCGGTGAAGTTTTCGCTTGCTTAACGAAGGGGCCTTTGGTTGTGTCTGTAGCCCTTTATTACAACTAAAGAGTAATGACTCAGTTGCGAGTTTTTTCTCAAAGCTATCCACAGTTTTAAATAAATGGTAAGCCATGATGAGATGCCGTGTGATCGGCATATCGAGCAAGCCATTAACTGTCGTAGTTCGGATCCATTGATTATGCTTACCTGCGGCATATGCGTTATCGATTTTTGCCAACAATTCAGGTCCAAATGTTGATTGGATACTTTCAAATAATTTGGCACGAGACATGAACTGCCCATGGGTAAAACCCATTTTTTTTGCTTGCCGGGTATAAAATGCCGCCAAGACTTCGCTTTTTACTGCTGGGAGATTGCGATCAAGCAGTTCCTTAGCAAATAGCGCAAAATTCTGTTCGAGTTCTAGCCCAGTTTTGGGTAAGTGTGAGCTTAATGGGCTCCATCCGCAGACACATTGAGCGGAGAGACTGGGTAGTAATTTATTCGAACGATAAAATGGATGCGAGCATTTTGGGCAAGCCTGAAGCAACTCTTCTCCATGTCGCCAACAAGCTGTTACTCCAGGTATATGGTGCGCGCGGTGCCAAAACGAATGACCTGTTTCAATAAGGTCATCTTGCACACATGAGAGACATATTTTTGCCATGCTATGAGCGCTGACTTCCCTTCGAGGAATTCTTGCTACCGCAGAAATAATACTTTCATCACGGAGCTCATCATTGCCTTTTGATATGCCCAAAAACGGTTTGTATACAGGCAATATGGTGTTGAAAAGAAGTAACTCATTAAGATTGAGGTCTTTGTCTCCAGGTAAGCGAGAAGCCAGATCATCAATCCTATTTGGGATGATTCGCATTGCAAAGGGAGCGGTGTCGAAGATATCCCTAAATGTTTCATTCTCGGATCGGTTTCCAGATAGCATGTGGTATCTTGAGATACGAGACTGGAGTGTTTCGTCTGGCATTGAAGCGGGAAAGAATAAAATACTTGTTGACATATTTATCAATGTTCCAGGTCTATATCCTTGCTCAGGTCTTTTACTGCCATTACAACCTGAGCCTCCAGTAGTCGCACAATACTGATAGCATAAATCCCCTTTAGAGCGGTAGATCCTGATCCACTTTTCTGCGCCGGAGAATTATTGTCTACGTTTCTATCCGTTCTAGTCACTTATACCCACACGTACTCATCGAAATTTGGCTTCAATGCGGACCACATCGCTGTCGCACCGTGGCGAATGCCCAGCTTCTCGTGGATGACTTTCACCACTGGCGCGAAAGATGGCGTGTCGCTGGATGTGGGTTTTTATTACATGTCGAACGCCATGGGACGGTTGATAGGCACAGTGCTTTCCGGTTGGATTTATCAGGTGTATGGGCTGGGTGCGTGCTTATGGATATCGAGTGCATTCGTGCACTCGCCGCTTTGATTTCTATAGCCCTGCCTCGGCCCGCCAGTCACTGAAATAGTCGTTTGGTCTATTTCGGACGGCACTAGATGCCGCCATTCTGCTGTCTTCATTTTGACGAAGAGCTTCGTCAGTTAACTGCGACTCGACAGCGACTCAATGATGCGACATTGCTCAATCACGCCACCCTGACAGCAAACGCTCAGTCGTATCAGTTCGGCTTCTAAACCTTTTAGGTCTCGAATACGCATTCGAACCTGCTCTAATTGCCCTTCGACTTTTGCGTCCACCGCAGCGCAGGAAGCGTCGCGTCGATCAGCAAGGCCCAGCAACTCACGAATGTCATCCAGGCTGAAACCCAGTGCGCGGCTGCGGCGAATGAACAATAGCCGGTTGCGCTCTTCATCCGTGTAGAAGCGGTAGCCGGAAGGTGATCTTCCGGCAGAAGGCAGCAGTCCTGACTGCTCGTAATAGCGGATGGTTACTGCTTTGGTATCGGTCGCCTTCGCCAAGGCACCGACCGTGTAAGTGGCCGCACTCATTTCGCTTGACCTTATAGTCGCTAGAACCTTCATTCTACTCGCTTCAGGCGATAAGCAAATCCGTGCGCGCCTATACCACCCCGACATAAAGGGCTTTGATCCGATGGAAACCACACACCAACCACGTCAATCCGGGGTATGGACACTCCTACTTTGCGCATGGCTGCTTGCCCTTGTATCAACGCTTGCCGTGTTGTTCGTCGGCGAAGTCATGGGGCAAGTGCCCTGTGTTCTTTGTTGGTTTCAACGAGCATTCATGTTTCCCCTCGTTCTGGTGCTGGGTGTTGCTTGCTGCATGTCGGACGCGGGCGTCTGGCGTTATGCATTGCCATTAGCCGTTATGGGCTGGCTCATCGCGCTGTATCACAACTTGCTTTATTTCGGATTGATCCCCGAAACCATCAAACCCTGTGGAGCAGGCCCGTCTTGCTCTGGCGCTGATATGACCATCTTCAGTGGTGTTCCGCTGCCATTATTATCGCTGGGCGTATTCAGCCTCCTGATTGTTCTTCTTGTTCTTATCCGCCGGAGATTTACCGTATGAGCAGACGCACCGTCGTCATCGCCATCAGCGTCCTTGCCGTAGTCGGCTTCGCAGTCGCTGCATTTTTTTATGATCGTGCCTCCACTGTGCCTCAGGCCACCGCGCCCGTGCCGGAAAACAGCGCTCTGGAGCGCTTTAATTCGCCAAGCTTCGGTCCTGCCAACGCCCCGGTGACGATTGTCGAATTTTTCGACCCGTCGTGTGAAAGCTGTCGTGCCTTCTATCCCATCGTCAAAAAGATGATGTCCCAGCACCCAACCGACGTTCGTCTTGTGCTGCGTTATGTGAAGCTTCACAAAGGTTCTGAAGAAGCCATCCGGCTTTTGGAGGCCGCACGCAAACAGGGCGTATTTGCACCGGTACTTGAAGCTGTCCTAGAGGCCCAACCGCAGTGGCATGATGATGCACAGGCTTCAGCCGCATGGGACGCTGCTGCTCAAGCAGGCTTAGACGTGGCCAAGGCTCGTGAAGAAATGGTGTCCCCAGAAATCACAGCCACTATTGAACGGGATGCCGCCGATGCGAAAACCGTAGGCGTACGCGGGACACCGACATTCTTCGTCAACGGTAAGCCGCTGACCAACTTCGGTGCCCAGCAGCTCTATGATCTGATTTGGAGCGAGATCAACCAATCGCGCTAGTCACGAGCGGCAATGCTGAAAAAAGTTTGGCAGTCGCGATAATGCGCTTGACCTTATAGTGGCTATAGGGTGTTCACTCTTCACCATAACTTGTGGAGAGTGTCCTTATGAAAAGTTGTTGCGGTGATAAGCAAACACCTGAAAGTCAGGCCAGCGTGAAGGCATTTGATCCGAAAGCGCTGACAGGTTGCTGTACACCCGCCGCAACGACTGGCGATACGAATGCAGTCCAGAACCCACCCAAGGGCAGTTGCTGCGCTGCGAAAACCTTGGACGTCGGCCCGGAGCCAACCAAGGCAGAAGGCGCCGGTTGCTGCTCTCCTGCTGCGGATGGCAGCAAATCAAGCTGTGCTGCCGTAACACCGGCATCCACCTTGTACACCCTGGCTGAATCGAGTAAATCTGCCGCCCCGGTTGATAACGATCTCTTTACCGACGCTTGCTGCCCGCCATCCGGCGCGGGAGGCGCAAGCGCTTGTGCAGCAAAAGCTTCTCCAGCGGATGCCGGCAATAGCGCTCGCTTCAGCAGTTTTCGTATAGGGCAAATGTGCTGTCCCTCCGAGCAGACGATGATCGAGGGTAAGCTCGGCAAGATGAGGGGAATACAGAAGCTGGAATTCAACATGATGAATCGCACTCTGGGGGTCTGGCACGCACTGCCGGATACCAGGGGTATCGAGGCGGCCGTTTCATCGCTGGGCATGCACGCCGAACCGTTGACCGATGATGGCAAGGTGGCCGACGCCAATACGCCACAAGTCGGGGTGCAGGATGCACCACACCGTAAAAACTATTGGTGGCCATTGGCGCTGTCCGGTGTCGCAGCTGTAGGCGCGGAAGTCTTGCACTTCACCAATACGGCCCCTGAATGGGTAGTAGCGGTCGTCGCCTTATTCGCCATCGCTCTCTGCGGGCCGACGACTTACAAGAAAGGCTGGATCTCGCTTAAACACCTCAACCTTAACATCAACGCTTTGATGAGCATCGCGGTGACGGGAGCCGTATTGATTGGCCAGTGGCCCGAAGCGGCGATGGTCATGTTTTTGTTTACCGTTGCCGAAATGATCGAGGCAAAGTCGCTGGATCGCGCACGCAATGCGATCAAGGGCTTGATGGACTTGTCCCCGGATCGGGCCACCGTGCACCAGCCGGATGGCAGCTGGCTGGAAGTCGACGTGAAAACGGTCAAGATCGGCGCACTGGTGCGGGTACGCCCCGGTGAACGCATCGGCCTGGATGGCGAAGTCACTTCGGGCAACTCTACGGTCAACCAGGCACCTATCACGGGGGAGAGCCTGCCAATCGAGAAAGAGGTCGATGATCCTGTGTATGCCGGATCCATCAATGAATCAGGCTCCTTCGAGTACCGGGTGACGGCCGAGGCCAGCCATACGACCCTGGCGCGAATCATTCACGCGGTTGAAGAAGCGCAAAGTTCGCGGGCACCGACCCAGCGGTTCGTCGATCAGTTCGCCAAGGTTTATACGCCAGCGGTGTTCTTCTTCGCCGTCGCCATTGCTGTGTTCCCGCCCTTGTTTATGGGGGGATTGTGGACTGACTGGATCTATCGCGCCCTGGTACTTCTGGTGGTTGCCTGCCCTTGTGCGCTGGTCATTTCCACGCCGGTGTCGATCGTTAGCGGTCTGGCGGCAGCGGCTCGCAAGGGGATTTTGGTCAAGGGCGGCGTCTACCTGGAAATTGGCGCGAAGCTGAGCTTCGTCGCGCTGGATAAAACCGGGACGATCACCCACGGCAAACCGGTGCAAACCGATTACCTCCCGCTCTCCGAGACTTCATACGTCGCGCCGCAAATCATTGCCGCCAGTCTCGGTGCGCGCTCGGATCACCCGGTTTCGCAGGCGATAGCCAAGCACGAGGCCCTGTACACATCAACGCTCAAGCAAGTAGATAACTTTGAGGCACTTCCCGGTCGTGGGGTGAAGGGCATGATTGAAGGGCAGCTCTATCACCTTGGAAACCATCGGCTGATCAATGAACTGGGGCTCGCTACGCCGCAGCTGGAGGCTTCACTGAATCAGCTGGAGCGTCAGGGCAAAACCGTGGTGGCGTTGACCAGCACCACTCAGGTCTTTGCGCTGTTTGCCGTGGCCGATACAGTGAGGGATTCCAGCCAGACCGCGATTAAAGAACTGCACGAGCTGGGCATTAAAACCATGATGCTCACGGGGGACAACGCCCACACGGCGCAGGCCATTGCTCAACGAGTCGGAATTGATGAGCCGCGAGGAAACTTGCTGCCCGCCGACAAGCTGGCTGCCATTGGTGAGTTGCAGAACCGTAACCAGGTGGTCGGCATGGTCGGTGACGGGATCAACGACGCACCGGCCTTGGCCAAATCGCAGATCGGTTTCGCCATGGCTGCTGCGGGTACAGGAACAGCCATTGAAACGGCAGACGTCGCGCTGATGGATGATGACCTGCGAAAGATCCCGGCCTTTGTCCGTCTGTCACGACAGACTGCTGCGATTCTCAAGCAGAATATTTTCTTCGCCCTGGGCGTCAAGGCAGTGTTTCTGGTGTTCACCTTGATGGGCTTGGCCACCATGTGGATGGCAGTGTTTGCAGACGTTGGTGTCAGCCTGTTGGTAGTGCTGAATGGGCTGCGCTTGCTGAAAAAATAGTCCGGAGGCTGAGTATGAAAGAGATGTTGCACCGGGCAATTATTGAGGGTTTCGACGAGGCTCGTATCGCGATTCGGTCCCGAGATTATGGGCGCGCTTACTCTTGGCTCGAACGCACCCACATCCTTACGCAACGCCGCACCTTGCTACATGCAAAGTCCCACGTCTTGATGTTGTACGTGGGCATCAGGGCACAAGATCCTCGGGAGGTCTTGGGACAAATACCACGTGTCATCGCTGCACTGCTATTTTCTAAAGTATGGGTGCCATCGGGGAATACTGGTCGTGCCCGAGTCAGTGCTTTTCAGGTGATGCCTCTTTCTCAAGAGCTGGCATCTCTTCTTAGCGAAGAGTGCTCCCTCGGCGACGTCTGAGTCGTAGTCACATCCGCTTACACACATGGAGAGACATATGAGCGCTGGTCATAGTCACGGTCAAGCACGTGCAGGACACGAGAAAAAATTGTGGATCGCTCTGGCGTTAACGACAAGCTTTATGATCGCGGAGGTCATTGGGGCTTTCATTACCGGCAGCTTGGCGTTGTTATCCGACGCAGCTCACATGCTGACCGATTCCACTGCCCTGGCTATTTCATTGGTCGCTATTCAGATCGCCAAGCGCGCTGCGGATAAAAAACGGACATTTGGCTATGCACGATTTGAGATCCTAGCAGCTGCTTTCAACGCGATTTTGTTGTTCATGGTGGCAGTGTACATCCTGTACGAGGCCTACCAGCGGTTTAAGACTCCGACAGAAATACAATCGACAGGCATGCTGATCGTCGCAGTGATAGGGCTAGTTGTGAACCTTGTCTCAATACGCTTGCTGATGTCTGCCAGTGACGAAAGCCTCAATGTCAAAGGCGCGTACCTGGAGGTTTGGAGTGACATGCTGGGCTCCATAGGCGTGATAGGGGCAGCATTGATCATTCGCTTTACCGGATGGACTTGGGTTGACTCGATTGTTGCCGCAGCTATCGGGTTGTGGGTTCTACCCAGAACTTGGGTTTTGCTTAAAGAAAGCATGAACATCCTGTTGCAGGGGGTTCCAGAGGGTATCGATATCGCTGAAGTGGAGGCGAGAATCAGGGCGGTTGAAGGCGTTGAGGATATCCATGATCTGCATATCTGGGCTTTGACCAGCGGCAAGAATGTCATGAGTGCACACCTTGTCGTCCAACGTTCCTCCCGTACCGAGCAGGATATATTGGCTGAGGTGACGCGACTGATGAGCCAGACATTCCATATTAGCCATACGACTCTTCAATTAGAGAACTCGCAGTTTCATGCCGGGCTCGAAGAAAACGAAGGTATGCAGCACTAGAAAGACTCCTCGCGAACAACCCATGTCAGGGGTAGGGTCAGCCGCAATGTGCTGAAACCCCAGCGGACAATAAGCCCCTAAACCACCGGAGCATTTCCAGCAGTACAGGAGGATATTGAGTGCGGGTTATGCAAGGTTGATGTAGAAATTTACCCCTGAGCCTTTCTTGCCTGCTGCCAGGTGGTCTGTCCGTCGAGTTTTGGAAAACTCAGTCTGAAAACGGTGATACTGCCAGGCACACTTTGAACCTCCGCCGTTCCCTGATGGAGGCTCATGATCGATCGAACAATAGCCAATCCAAGACCGGTACCGCCTTCCGCGCGCGCGCGACTGTTATCAACTCGATAAAAGCGGTCGAACAAGTGCGCGAAATGCTGAGACTCGATCCCAGGGCCTGGGTTGCCTACAAGGAGCGAGACTTGTTCGGCATGGTTTTCGATAACAATTGAAATGGATTGTCCTGCTGGACAGTGGCGTATCGCGTTGGACAACAGGTTTGATATTGCTCGTTGAATCATCAACCTGTCGCCAATTGTCTTGCCGTTTCCGGTGACGCTCAGGTTGACCCGCTTCTCTTCCGCAGACAGTGAAAACAGGTCGATGACCTTCAATGCTTCATCTTCTAAAGTTATTGTCTCAAACGGGACGAGCGCCGCTGGGTGACTGACCTGAGCAAGGAAGAGCATATCCGAGACAATTCGAGTGACACGGCCCAACTCTTCGGTGCATGACTCCAGCACCGCTTTGTACTCTTCTGCCGGTCGCTCTCGGGAAAGGGTCACCTGGGCCTTGCCCATCAAATTGGTGATGGGGGATCGCAGTTCGTGAGCCAAGTCATCGGAGAATTGCGACAGCTGCTGAATACCGCTGTCGAGTCGGTGCAGCATAAAGTTGATGCCATGAGCCAACTCGCTGAGCTCCTGAGGCATTTTGACCACGGAGAGTCGATGACTGAGGTCTTGAGCCGAGATCATGGCGGCGATCTTCCGGAACTCTCTCAGTGGAGAAAGTCCTCGCTGCACCACGGCCCATGCACTTATTCCGATGAGTATCAGCAAAAGTGGTAGAGCAATAATCGTCGACCGAAGATACGCGCTGAGCAGCGCTTCGTCGTTTGCGCAATCCATCGACAGCAATATAGGAACGCTCATACCGTTCTTTAATCGGATGAGCTTGGACGCGGTAAGGAAGTGTCGACCCTCACCATCGGAAGTGGCGGAATATAAAATCTTGTCGGAGGCAGCATTCGCAGCCTTCAACTCAAAGCGCGGGTCCAACAAACCAGCCCCGAATCTCAGTAAGGGCGTCCTGAGGTTTTTCAGGTCATAGATGGCCAGATTCAGATTGTCATGCCCCATGACTTGATCCAGCAGCGAGTGTGGGTTTGAGTTTACGTCGGCTGTGTCCTCGTAAAGTGAGAGGCTGTGTTCAATTTGCTGCATTTTCTGGCCCAGGCTGCTTTTCGCCAGCTTGTCCAACTCATGCGTTAACGCGAAAAAAGCCAAGATAGCCAAAAGTACTACCAATAACGCCCCCAGAATACTCACCGTCAAACCTAGTCGCATTGACAGGCTGGCCGGCTTCATTCGCGTGCCTCCAATACGTAACCAACACCGCGAAGGGTGTGGATCAATTTGTTATCGAAGGGGTCGTCGATTTTGGCTCTCAATCTACGAATTGAGACCTCGACAACGTTAGTGTCGCAGTCAAAGTTCATGTCCCAGACCAATGAAATGATTTGGGTGCGGGAGAGCACTTCGCCAGTGTGACGCATCAGCAGGTGTAGAAGCGCAAACTCCTTGGTCGTCAGATCTATGCGCTGATCACCACGAAAAGCACGGTGGCGTCCTTGGTCGAGCTCCAGATCGGCTACCTTGAGTACCTGCTGGACGGGAATGTGCTCACTGCGACGCATCAGGGTACGTACCCGTGCCAGTAGCTCAGGAAACTCAAACGGTTTTACCAGATAGTCATCGGCGCCTAAATCCAGTCCGCGGATCTTGTCCGCCAAGCGCCCTCGGGCCGTCAACATCATGACCCGGGCATTACTGCTTTGGCGCAGACGTTCAAGAACACCCCAACCATCAAGTTCTGGAAGATTAACGTCAAGTATCACCAAGTCATAGACATGTTGACGCGCCAGATGAAGTCCATCCGAGCCAGTAATTGCGCGGTCAACAACATAGCCACTTTCAGTCAGCCCCTGATGCAAGTATTCAGCAGTTTTAAGCTCGTCCTCAACTACAAGGATTCGCATGATATATCACCATTTTTAATAAGAAAAAGATAATTAGTTGATACAGAAAAATAAGTATTATTTTTATTGGCTTCTGACAAAAACAAAACGAATTTTTCACTCTTCAATTGTTGCTGGCCTCACTGTGCAGCTGCTAGCTATTGATCATCACTCTAAAGCCTGTAGCTGCTATAGGGTCAAGCAAAAGCCCCGCTCTTGAGCCATCAAAGCAGCATCTTGCGACGATGTGTCGCACAAAGAGCTCTTGAATTTAGCCACAACGATGGACGCACATAATTATTGAGCTCCGACAAGTGCTACTCAGCAGATATCGGCTCTGGATTTGTTTCGTCATATTGCCGACCTTATGCGTCTATTTTTGATTTCCCTATGTTAGTGCAAAAAACACAGACGGATCGTCGGATAACGTATTTGTAATTTTTCAGTCACCTTGCTGATAAGTTGAAAACTTTACATTTATGTATAGAGAATATTAGCGTTAAAGGAATTTTGAAATTGCGTCGGCATAGAAAGTTAACTGCACCCATGAGCATAAAAAAGGCCTTACTGGTAGTAGGCTTAAGTGGTGTGTTCTCACTGGCTGGCACCTGTTTTGCCGCAGTTTCGTCTTCGCAGACGCTAACCATAGATCAAGCACTGGAAACGGCCTTTGCGAACAATCCCGACTTGGCGGCAGCACAGTGGGAAATTGGTATCGCTCAAGGAGATCGACAACAAGCGGGCTTGATTCCTAACCCTGAGCTGTCCTGGGAGGCTGAAGATACTCGACGAAGTTCACGCACTACGACGGTGATGATCAACCAGCCGATCGAGCTTGGTGGCAAGCGCGGGGCCAGGATAGACGTTGCCAGCCGAGCCCAGGATGCGGCTGGAATTGAACTGGAGCGCAAACGTAATGTTTTGCGTGCCGATGTCATCCAGGCGTTCTTCAACTCAACGACCGCACAGCAAAGGTTGCTCTTGGCACGTCAATCCCTTGAGCTCGCCGAACGAGGATTACGTGTCGCTCGGGGGCGTATCGATAGCGGTAAGTCATCTCCCGTGGAAGGTACGCGAGCACAGGTTCAGATATCGCAAGTGCGCCTCGAGCTGAGACGAGCTGAGCGAGACGAGGCAAATGCCTATCAACAACTCGCTCAGGTCATGGGGGCACCTTTGCCTGCATTTGCGTCTGTGGGTGATTCAGGCCGGTCGATGCCAACGGTGCCGGACCCTTCACTGCTGCTAAATCGCATTGGTGAAACCGCAGAACTACGGTTGGCAAAGCTGCAAATCGATCAGCGTGAAGCCTCTCTTGGCCTGGAGAAAGCTCAGCGTATTCCGGACCTCACCGTGAGTGTCGGCAGCCAATACGATGAAAGGGAGCGCGAGCGGGTGAATGTCGTGGGGCTGTCGATGCCCATTCCGTTGTTCAATCGTAACCAGGGCAATGTACTTGCAGCCGCCCGCCGAACTGATCAGGCCCGTGATCTGCGCAATGCCAGTGAGTTGCGCCTGCGCACAGAAATCCAAACCACTCTGGATCAGTGGATGACGGCGAACACTGAAGTTACCTCGTTCAATCAAACTATCCTGCCTGCTGCGCAAAGTGCCGTCGACACCGCCACCCGAGGTTTCGAAATGGGCAAATTCAATTTCCTGGACGTGCTCGATGCCCAGCGCACTTTAATCAGCGCACGCACCCAATACATTCAGGCCATTGCAGAGGCGACAGACGCCTGGGTGCGAATCGAGCGAATTTTCGGTGATGTTGATCAGCTCACTCGTACCCCTTGAATTTCATTTAACACTTTTTCTCGCTGCTCAACCACGCAGTACCACGGTAATACGTGACTGCCCACTGAGCTGCGCAGGGAGTCTCCATGGATAAAAAACAAATCCTCGTCACCGCACTGACCCTGACGGTAGGCATGGGAATCGGTTCGTTCTGGATGGGTAGCACGTCAGCACCGTCCACTGAGGCTCAGGCACAAGAAGAACAGGGCCACGACGATCATGACGCGCACGGCAACGAGGGTGCCGCAAAGGAGTCAGCTGAAGGCGAACATGCCGAAGGCGAGACAGAAGAAGGTCATCTGATACTGAGCGACGAGCAGATCAGTTCGGCCGGCATCCAGTTGGTCGAAGCTAAGGCACAGAGCATTAGCCTTTCATTACCCTTTCCTGGAGAAATCCGTTTCGATGAAGATCGCACTGCGCATGTGGTGCCACGGGTGCCCGGTGTCGTCGAGTCAGTACATGTCAATCTTGGCCAACCGGTGAAAAAAGGTCAGCTATTGGCCGTGATCGCCAGCCAACAAATTTCTGATCAGCGTAGTGAGCAAGCCGCAGCGCAACGTCGTCTGGAGTTGGCGCGCACCACCTACGAGCGTGAGCGCCAGTTATGGCAGGACAAAATCTCCGCCGAGCAGGATTTTCTTCAGGCCCGACAGGCGCTGCAAGAAGCTGAAATCGCCCTCATCAATGCCCGTCAAAAAATCAGCGTACTCAGTGGTAGCTCGGTGGCCAGCGGCGGTAATCGATATGAGTTACGTGCGCCGTTCGACGGCGTCGTGGTCGAAAAACACTTGGGTCTCGGTGAGGTAGTCAGCGAAACCACCAATGCCTTCACCCTCTCGGACTTGTCGCGTGTTTGGGTAACTTTCGGCGTTTCTCCCAAGGATTTGAACAAGGTGCTGGTGGGCAAGGCCGTCACGGTCAGTGCCCCGGAGTTGAACGCCGAAGTCACAGGCACCGTGGCCTATGTTGGGAACTTGTTGGGCGAGCAGACCCGTACCGCCACGGTCCGTGTGACCCTGGCCAACCCGCAAGGCGCCTGGCGCCCTGGGCTGTTCGTGACCGTGCTAGTTGCCACGGATACTCGACAGACGAAAGTCGCCGTGTCAGAAGCGGCGATTCAGACGGTTGAAGATAAGCCAACCGTTTTCGTTCGAACTGATGACGGGTTTAAGGCACAACCGGTGGAAATAGGTAGCCGTGCGGCGGGTTTGGTCGAGATCACAGAGGGTCTGGAGCCCGGTGTTCAAGTCGCTGCTGCCGGCAGCTTCATTCTGAAATCAGAACTGGGTAAAGCCTCGGCTGAACACGCCCACTGATCCGCCACTTCCACGAGAAGGTTCTCATGTTCGAACGCCTGATCCAATTTGCCATCGAGCAGCGCATCATCGTGCTGCTCGCGGTTCTCCTTATGGCCGGCTCGGTATAGCCAGCTACCAACAACTGCCGATCGACGCCGTACCCGACATCACCAACGTTCAGGTGCAAATCAACACCGGTGCCGCAGGTTTCTCGCCGCTGGAGACCGAGCAGCGCATCACTTTCCCCATCGAAACCGCCATGGCAGGCCTGCCAGCTCTTGAGCAGACGCGTTCGCTCTCACGCTCGGGCCTGTCGCAAGTCACGGTGATCTTCAAGGAAGGCACTGACCTGTTTTTCGCCCGACAATTGGTCAATGAGCGATTGCAGGTGGCCAAGGAACAACTGCCCGAGGGCGTGGAAGCCGTCATGGGGCCGATCTCTACCGGCCTGGGTGAGATTTACCTGTGGACGGTCGAGGCTGAGGAAGGTGCCGTCAAGGAGGACGGCAGCCCCTATACGCCGACCGACCTGAGGGTGATCCAGGACTGGATTATCAAACCTCAGCTACGCAACGTTCCTGGGGTCGCCGAAATCAACACCATTGGCGGGTTCGCCAAGGAGTACCAGATTGCTCCCGATCCAAAACGCTTGGCGGCTTACAAGCTTACTCTGACCGACCTCGTGACAGCGTTGGAACGCAACAACGCCAACGTCGGCGCAGGCTACATTGAGCGCAGTGGCGAACAACTACTGATCCGTGCCCCCGGCCAAGTGGCGACCACCGACGACATCGCCAATATTGTGATGGCCAACGTCGATGGCACTCCTATCCGCATAAAGAATGTGGCGACCGTGGATATCGGCCGTGAAATGCGCACTGGCGCGGCTACCGAAAACGGTCGTGAAGTCGTACTCGGCACAGTGTTCATGCTGATCGGCGAGAACAGCCGTACCGTGTCTCAGGCCGTTGCCGTCAAGCTGGAACAAATCAATCGTTCACTGCCCAAAGGGGTGGTGGCGGTCACCGTCTATGACCGTACCAACCTCGTAGACAAGGCGATTGCCACGGTCAAGAAGAACCTGATTGAGGGTGCGATCCTGGTGATCGCGATTCTGTTTCTGTTCCTGGGCAACATCCGTGCTGCGCTGATTACGGCGATGGTCATTCCGTTGGCCATGCTGTTCACCTTCACCGGCATGTTCACCAACAAAGTCAGCGCCAATCTGATGAGTCTTGGCGCACTGGACTTCGGCATCATCGTCGACGGTGCGGTGGTGATTGTCGAGAACGCCATCAGGCGTCTTGCTCATTCTCAGCAGCACCACGGACGCATCCTCACGCGCTCAGAACGCTTTCATGAAGTGTTTGCAGCAGCCAAGGAAGCCCGTCGACCGCTGATTTTTGGCCAATTGATCATCATGGTCGTTTACCTGCCAATTTTCGCCCTGACCGGCGTTGAAGGGAAAATGTTCCACCCTATGGCGTTTACCGTCGTGATTGCCTTGCTCGGCGCCATGCTGCTGTCCGTCACCTTTGTTCCTGCGGCAATTGCCATGTTTGTGACTGGCAAGGTCAAGGAAGAGGAGAACGTAATTATGCGTGGGGCGCGTCGGGTGTATGCACCCGCGCTTGATTGGGTCATGGGCCATCGATCGCTGGCATTCGCCATGGCACTCGGCATCATCGCGGTGTGCGGCGTACTCGCTAGTCGAATGGGCAGTGAGTTTGTGCCGAGTCTCAGCGAAGGGGATTTTGCCCTGCAAGCATTGCGAGTACCGGGTACCAGCCTGACGCAATCGGTGGAAATGCAGCAGCGCCTGGAAAAACTTGTGCTGGAAAAAGTGCCTGAAGTCGAGCGGATGTTTGCTCGTACCGGTACCGCAGAAATTGCCTCCGATCCAATGCCACCGAACATCTCTGATAGTTATGTGATGCTCAAGCCGAAGGATCAATGGCCTGATCCGGATAAATCCCGGGAAGCGTTGATAGCCGAGATCCAGAAAGCTGCGGCCGCTATGCCCGGTAGCAACTATGAGCTTTCGCAGCCTATTCAACTACGTTTTAACGAGTTGATTTCAGGCGTGCGCAGTGATGTGGCGGTCAAGGTTTTTGGTGATGATATGGCGGTGCTTAACAGCACCGCTGCGAAAATTGCCGCGTCCATGCAGAAGGTCGATGGCGCCTCCGAGGTCAAAGTCGAGCAGACGACGGGGCTGCCGGTGCTGACCATCAACATCAACCGTGACAAAGTCGCACGTTACGGTCTGAATGTTGGCGACGTACAAGACACCATTGCGGTGGCGGTCGGTGGCCGCCAGGCCGGTACGATGTATGAGGGAGACCGCCGCTTCGATATGGTGGTGCGTTTATCCGACGCCATGCGCAAGGACGTTGAGGGATTGTCCACGCTGCTGATTCCAGTGCCGGCGCTGCTCAATGGCAATGCCGATCAGATTGGTTTCATTGCCCTTTCAGAAGTGGCGACCCTTGATCTGGTGCTTGGGCCGAACCAGGTCAGTCGTGAGAACGGAAAGCGTCTGGTGATCGTCAGCGCCAACGTGCGTGGACGAGATATCGGCTCGTTTGTTCAGGAAGCCAGCAGCGCCATTGATCAAGAGGTGCAGATCCCGGCCGGTTATTGGATCAACTGGGGTGGGCAGTTCGAGCAACTCCAATCAGCGGCCAAACGCCTGCAGATCGTAGTCCCGGTGGCCCTGCTCCTGGTATTCGCCCTACTGTTCATGATGTTCAACAATCTCAAGGACGGCCTGTTGGTGTTCACCGGGATTCCATTCGCGTTGACAGGTGGAATCATGGCTTTGTGGCTACGTGATATTCCGCTGTCGATCTCGGCGGGTGTTGGTTTCATTGCGTTGTCGGGAGTGGCGGTGCTGAACGGTCTGGTGATGATTGCTTTCATCCGCAATCTGCGAGAGGAGGGGCATTCGTTGAGCTCTGCGATCAATGAGGGGGCCCTCACACGCCTACGCCCAGTGCTGATGACAGCACTGGTGGCTTCTCTTGGCTTTATTCCTATGGCTTTGGCCACCGGAACCGGGGCTGAAGTCCAACGACCATTGGCTACTGTGGTGATCGGCGGCATCCTGTCTTCAACTGCCTTGACCTTGTTAATACTGCCTGCGTTATATCACTGGGCGCACCGTCGGGACGAGGATGAAGCAGAGGAAGACAAAACAGCAACAGTATAGCTTCCTTTAAAAAGCCCGCTAATGTGATCCAGTAGCGGGCTTTTTTTGCCAGCAATAATTACGAATATGTAATCTTAGTGCCACCGTGATGATAGGTTCGGATTGATACCCTAATAGGATATAAATATATGAGGTGTCACCATGAAAATTACTCAGATTTACGCTCTTGTAGGAGCTTTGGTACTCTCTTCCGCTGCCTTGGCTGAAGGTGGCGGAGACCGGACGTTTGCTAAAGCGATGCAAGCGAAAGACCAGGCCATGGAGAAGTACGCAGCCAGAGAAGGGAAGAATGCCCCGGTGGTGTCAAGTGATACTAAAGATGAGACCAATAAAGAAATATAGTAGTGCTAGATGCAAAGTGCCCGTCCCGGTTTCCGGTGGCGGGTTTTTTTGATAGTTTCATTACGCATCCGTAATCCTAATGCCACGCCGTTGCAATGTTTGAATTGATATTCTTGTAATAGTGATTATATGAGGTACAAGATATGAATTTTATGAACATCATCGCTTTCGCTGGAGCTGTGGCGATCTCCGCAAATGTACTAGCTGAAGGTGGCGGCGATAAGGCTTTCGAAAAAATGATGGCTGCTAATGCTAAAGCCATGGAACAGTATGCGATTAGTCAGGGAAAGGGCGCCCCTGTAGCGAAGCAATACGAGTACGGAATGAAGGTGGATGTTGTAAAAGTAATTAGTGTGGTGCGACCAGCGAAAGTCTGCGCAGTGGTGCCCGCCGCAATGACATATGAAGATTCAGAAGGGCAGCTAAATACGATTAGATATACCGTGGTCGGAGAGTGTCGGAAACGGGGCGGCTAGAAGCTGCACTCCTGTCAAAAGAATTCATAACGCTCGACTTGCCCGCAACATTTAGAGATGTCGGGCGTTTTTTTTATGCTAGGTTTTTGATGGGCATAAAAATGACGTCCCTGGGGACGTCATAAAATTCACCTCGTCAAAAGGAGCTTCTAAAGGTGAATGTGTACTTCAACTGAACAGCAATGAGTTTCAGATTTTCACAGGCTAGCTACTCACCTATAGCAAACTATCCAGATGCGCTAGCTAGTTTGCCATCAACTCCCGCTAACTATAAAGAACTCAAGCTAACAGGGAGATGATTGAAAAATGACATTTTTGAAATTTTTCCAGTGAAAACGGGATGTTCGTCTAGGCGAATCATCCCGCTCAGGTGTTACAGAATAGCTAGTGGATACTCAACAATTACACGAACTTCATCCAGGTCCGACTCAAATGCGGTTGCGCGAGTGTTAGCCTGGCGCAGGCGGAAAGACATGTCTTTCAAGGAACCTGTCTGAACGACGTATTTTACTTCGATGTCGCGCTCCCAACGTTTCTGGTCAGTCAACGGGTTCCCATCTGCGTCACGCCGCATGTACGTCGCGTTGGCGTTGGAGTAGTCAGCATCAGTGCCACGAGCGTAACGTGTCATAAACGACAACCCAGGCACGCCATACGTGCTCATGTCGAGGTCATAACGAACCATCCATGAACGTTCTTTAGGCGAGTTGAAGTCGCTGTACTGGATTGAGTTATCGAGAAAGATAGAATCCGACTGGCGCAGATAGTCGAAGTCGTCGTCACCATTATTTCGCTGGTGAGAAAGTGCAAGCGAGTGTGCACCATACTTCAAACCAACTTTGCCGCTCCAAATGTCGTTGTCAAACTCGCCCAGCAGTTTTTTACCTTCATCGACAGCCTTGTAGTAATTCACTCCGCCAAATACGGCAAGCTCATCCGTCAGTGCGTAGCTCAACCCTGTGCCGGCATAGTATTGATTCCAGGCGTCTTTGAGACGGCTGGAGTAAAGACTAACGATGACATTTTTGTTCACATTGTAGTCGCCACCGAAATAGGCGACCCAAGGTGAGTTAACGGGCCCTGCATAGAAGGTCGCGAAGTTGTCACGCATATTGCTGGAGGTAGGCTGGCTCATAGCGTGAAGACGACCACCTTGAACAGTCAAACCGTCAATACTGGTGTTCGTTGCCGTCACACCGGTGAAGCTTTCTGGCAAAAGTCTCGAATCACCTGCTGCAACAACAGGGTTGGAGGGAAATACATCACCCACTTTTACTACCGTGTCAAAAGCACGAACTTTTGCTGCACCGCCAACTTTGCTGTAGTCGTCACTTGCCTCTCCTTGGCTATTGACGGGAAGTACGTCGAACGAACTCTGACCCCCATTACGGCCGTCGCCCGTGTCGAGTTTCAACCCGATCATAGCGAACGCGTCGACACCTACACCCACAGTACCTTGAGTAAAACCCGATTCAAACTTACTAATGATGGCGTGTGCCCATGCTTCGGAATAGCCGTTGCCTGTCGCGCTTGACTGACCGTTGCGGTTATCACGATTGAAGTAGAAATTTCGGTTAAGAACTGTAAGGCTGCTATCTTCTATAAACCCGCCGGCCTTTTCTTCCGCAAACACCAGGGTAGGCCCAGCACTGACAACCATTGCTAACGCGGCCATCGAAAATTTTGTATTGTTAACCATCAATCACTCCTTAGGTTCGGCAGAACTAGAAAGTTCTTCGGCTGGAATTATTGTTTACGGTAAGCAGATTTTGCTCCCGTATCGTCGCCGAGTTTCATCCTCGCAATCTGGAGATAACGTGGAGATGATTGAAAAATTACAATTTTGTAATATTTATGATTATGTCAGCACGTGACTGCAAGCAGTGAGGCCGCAGGCCATGGCCTTCAAACTATATCCTGCAAGAAAATCCGCCTTCTGACGGCGTTTTTTGGCTTTCCCCTCCCTAGTGGCCTAAATGGTTAAGTGGCCGAAAAGGTCATTGTGAGCCTCGATAAACTTACGAATTGCGGGGCGATCAGCTTCGCCTCGTGGCCCAATGCACCCATTTGTCGGGCCAACTAATGGGCGCAGCCGCATGACTCCATTCACCACCGTGCAGGCCGGTGCTGAGCCAATGTGCTGAGCAATTGGCTGCGGCTGATTTTCTTGCGTAATACCTGATGACCTTTGGCATCCTGGCCATGCAGGTGGAAACTGTGTTTGCCAATGTCGATACCGAGAAGCGTCATCGTGTTCATGAGAGATCCTCCGCCGAAAACGAGAAAAGCCCTGCAAGCGTAAACCTGCAGGGCTTCTCGGTCAGGCTGACCATCTCATTAAGCCCCTACCCGGTTTAGGTAAGGGGGGGTTGTTAGGCCCCATCCTCGGGGACTCCTGTGCCACGGCCCTAGGAAACAGTGCCGCAGCCCATAGACAGAGGCGATCACTGAATCAGGCCGAACTCTTTGGTCAGCACTTTGTAGTCCGCAACCTGCTTCTTGACCTAGGTGTCCAGCTCCGGTTGGGATTTGTTGTTATGGATGTATCGAATTACCAAAGGGCAACGCTATAGCTCACCAGCAGACGCACTTCATCGGCATCGCGGGCGGAGTAATTGGAACGGTAGGTGGCATTGCGCAGGCGTACGGCGACGTCCTTCAAGGCGCCACTTTGTACGACGTATTTGATCTCGGTGTTACGCTCCCACTCTTTGCCGGAGTCGCCGTTCTTGAGTTTGATGTTGTCACCACTCAGGTAACGGCTCATGAAGCTCAGTCCGGTAATACCGAGCTTGGCGAAGTCAAAGTCATAACGTGCCTGCCAGGAGCGTTCTTCGGCCTCGGCAAAGTCGTTGATCTGAACGAAGTTGACCAGGTACGGGTCACTGCCATCGACATAAGGGAATGCACTGTCGCCGGACATGTGCTGATAGCCGGCGCTAAATTTATGCCCGCTCAAGGCGTAGCTCACCAGACCGTTGAGGGATTTATTGTCGATCTTGCCGCCTCGGGCCGCGCCTTGATCATCACTGATGGCCACTCGCAGGTCGGTGCCGATGGTGCCCGGACCGAACGGTTGCGAAGCGACGACACCGAGGAAGTGCTGGTTATAGACTTCATCGAGTTGCGCAAAGTGATAGCTACCAGTGATCTTGTCGGTGAACTTGTAGTCCACGCCGCCAAAGTCGAAATGCTTGCCGGCCACGGTGCCTGCGAAACGGCTGTTCTTGTTGTTGAGAGCGATGTCCTCAAAGTCGGTGCTGTCGCGGTCCTTGGCTTTCTCCAGACGCCCGCCGGTGAAGGTCAGACTCTTGATTTCTTTGGAGGTCAGCAGTCCACCTTCAAAAGTCTGCGGCAGAATGCGCCCGTCGTTGGGCTTGAGGATCGGCAGTTCCGGAATCAGGCTGCCAATTTTAATTTCCGTGGCGGAAATTTTCACTTTGCCGGTCAGGCCAAGCTTGGAGTACTCATCGGCCGCGCGACCGTCATCGTGGGTCGGCAGCAAGCCGGTGCCGGTGCGGTCGGGACTCGAATCTAGCTTGACCCCCAGCATGCCCAGCGCATCGACACCGAACCCCACGGTGCCGTCTGTGTAACCCGATTGCAGATTGAGCATGAACCCCTGGGCCCATTCGTCCCGCTTGGATTGTTGGGCGCTGGTACCGTCGCGAAAGTCGCGGTTGAAATACATGTTGCGGGTTTCGAGGGTTGCCGTACTGTCATCGACGAAGGCCGCCTGGCTCAAAGGCGAAAAACCGGCGATGGCGGCCGCACTGGCAAGGGCTGTCTGGCTGAGGCGGGAAAAACGAACAGGCGGGCAAGCCTGAGACTGCATGGACAGCATCGTGAAACACTCCGTTTATTGTTCTTATTGGCGAAAACGCATCAAGGCGTTTTTCAGGGCACTACTCTTTAATGGTTACGGCAGTCGAACCTGTCCGTGGATGGACCCTAACGGCTCAACCTTTCTCTAACCTTTCAGCAGGCTTTTACGGTTTCGGGCTATACAGCGGCGGATGTGGTTGTAAACACCGCGCCGAAGAATGGCGTCGACCATCCCTGAATGAGAGATCTGACAACCTTTGCCAAAGCAACCATCGAAAATTTTGTATTGTTAGCCATCAATCACTCCTTCGGTTCGGCAGAACTAGAAAACTCTTAGGGTGGAATTATTTTTACGGTAAGCAGGTTTCGCTCCCGTATCGTCGCCGAGTTTCATCGTTGCAATCTGGAGATAACGTGGAGATGATTTGTAGATTACAATTTTGTAATGTTTATGATTGCGTCAGCACGTGATTGCATTCAGTGAGGCAGCAGGGCCTAGGCTTTCAACCTTAAAATGAGGTAGACAACCATGCACGTGCTGCCGTCGAAGACCATCTGCTGCAAACCGAAAGTGTTGTCCAGGCCTCGAGAGCCAAGCTTGACGTATATGTCCTGCCCAATGGGGGTGGCCGCTGACCTGGCATTGAACAGCGAGCAATACGGTGGCAATCCTTGATGTGGCCCTGGTAGACAAGGTCTCAGGTGCATCAATTAATCCGCTGGTAGGCAAGCTCGCCCAAGTGGACTTTCCTCCCTTAATTGTAACGGCCAGCATTAAAAACGCCTTGACCTGCCATCAAGGCGCTTTTCGACCAAGAAAAACTGCGACTATCCGCTCCTGAACCGTCACTGCGAATGAACTTGCACCGATCCGCGCCGACCTGCATTCCATTGTCGCCAACCAGCATTAGTGACAACGGTAACCCCTGGCGCACTTGCGCGCCATGTTTGCCAACGAGCGGATTCCGCCGGAATACTTGTCACATTATGAGCCTGATTAATCTGCGCATGTCTTAATTTAAATAGCGGGTTAAATTTTTGACGGCGGAGCTTCCTAACTCCAACTGTCAAATAATCGAACGTATATGTGTCAGGTGAAGAGATGTTGATCGGCTATATGCGGGTGTCCAAAGCGGACGGATCCTGAGGATTCCCACAAATCTACTCCATCACCTGTGCCTGTTGATGTACCTCGTATCACAACGCGCGCTCGAGCCTCTCCAAGGTTTTTCAAGAGTTAGCCGCGTTCGCAACGCCACTATTCCAAACTCAGCCGCCACAACGACAACACATGGCCGATGTTTAAGGCTATTGCTTTGAAAGCGATGGCTTGAGGATCAGTCAGCGCTAGGCGCTTCGGTAGCGTTTCGGCCAGAGCCTTTTCATCGAGCGCCTCAAGATAATCACGCCCGGCGCGGGTGCTCAGGGCCGGATCGCTCTAGTTGACCTATTCATCGCCCGGTACACCGCGCTGTCAGTTGGCATCCACCTTCATGATGCTGGCGTCCACGGCAAAGCCTTCACCTTTGACCAGGCCTGCGTCCATGCAACGGCGCAGCACTTCATTGAACAGCCAGCGAAAGAGATCGCTGTCCCGAAAACGGCCGTGTCGATTTTTGGAAAAGGTCGAATGATTGGGAACTTCATCTTCAAGGCTCAACCGGCTGAACTAGCGATATGCCAGGTTCAAATGGGTCTCTTCGCACAGCTGCCGCTCGGAGCGAATGCCGTAGCAATAGCCCACGATTAGCATGCGGATCATCAGCTCAGGATCAATCGAAGGACGCCCAATTGGGCTGTAAAAATCGGCGAGGTAATGGCGCAAGTCGCTCAGATCGAGACACCGATCGATGCTGCGCAGAGGTGATTGGCTGGGATGTGATTTTCAAGGTTGAACGAGTAAAACAGTCGTTCCTGCCCACTCGATAACTGTCCCATCATGCTGCGTGCTTCCCTGCTTCCCTGCTTCCCTGCTGGCCGATGCGAGGATTTTGCCGCAGGCCAGACAGGGGCGCTACTTTTTCAACAGAATCGGCCGAAGGCCGCCTTTCACGAAAGCCAGCTATCGGGCCACCGAACCCACGGCTATGGGATTGAAGGCGGCCATGGCACACCAGTGTCAGCTCAGTTGCGACCCGAGACCGATCAGATTTCGGTCGAGGAACTAAAGATCGGGCCAATGAGATTGCCGAAACGTTCAGGCTGCTCTTCAAGGAGCCCAGCCTGTTCAAGATCGCTTTTGAGGGGGAAGTGTCTTAGAAGAAATTTTGCATCGTGCCGTATCTTTTCAGAGATAGACGTGTCGCGTGAGAGCTTAATCAGAAAATCGCGAGTCTGCAGCACCGCCCGTGTACGCTCGTGAGGCATAGTCATCTATTTCTCCCCGACTTGCTTTTTTGGTGAGCAAATGTGCGGCAGCCATGTCTACACTGTAAAAGACTGCCATGCAGTTGTTCAAGACTCGTGTTGTGTGGATATTGTTGAGTGTAGAGCAGATAAAGGATCAGTTCTTATTGTCGCGGCACATGTGCTGACCGGCAAGATGATCAAGCGGCCGCTACTGCCCGACAGCATCAATACCTTGTTTGTCCCCAAATCTACGTCGAGGATGGAAAATCGACGATGACCTTCAGCTAATGCCACGCCATGCAGGTCGTGTCACATTTTCACCAAATCAGAGAGCCGGCGGCGATCCTTGGGCTTAGGTACAGAGGAGATCGACTTACTCGTGATTGCCTTCCCCGCAGTACGCGCTATGGCTCGCAAGCGGACAGACCATCCCAGAGAGCGGCCAAACCAGCCCCGAGTGGGACGAGGCCAATCGAAACTTGGCCAGTCAGAGTGCGGGATAGCGATTACTCAGGAAGTAGCTAGGCAGGTATGCCCGCAGGGAAGCGGGAAACAAGGATAAAGGCTGATAAGGAGTTCACTAGCAGAAGGAAATGCAAGCTACAGTGTCAGGTGTACCCGTGATCATGTGCCCGTGCTGAGCGGGTAGCTACACGGTGATGGTTTGCAAAGGCATGTACATATCAATTGAAGGAGCTAGCCATATGAGTATCAAACCTGGACCAAAACCGATAGCTGATTCGACTGGCAAAAAAGACCAGCGTCGTAGTGTTACCCCCGAGAACAAACCGAAACATCCCGATCTAGACGTACATAAGCACAAAAAAGGTAAGTGACCTGTAAAAGCCCCGCCCTGAAAGACTTATACCCTAAAGGTACATAGTTTTTGAGAGGGGACCGTAGAGCTCACCGTTGTCGGCATTCGACCATCATAGCCTTACGATGTAGAAATACATCGTAAGGCATCGCAACTCCTAAGCGGCGGCGGTGATGCCGGTACTTCTTCAGTTGCCTTTACCCTTGATCGTTGACGTCTACCCCCTAGGACCGTAAATCCAATCGAAGCACGCTTGATCGAACCACGTAGCGAAGTGCTCGACCTCAGCGAGGACTGTATTGAGTTTATCGGCGTCGACGTGCAGTGTGGGCTCGATCATCCACATTGAATCCACATCCAAACCACTGGTCTCTATGTGAGCAAGTAAACAGCGTTCATGGTCAGCAAGGAAAAATGGGCTTGGGTGTTTCTTCAGATCCTTCGCCGCATGCGTTGGAGTGATACGCGTCAGACTCCCTGGGTGCTGCGCCCGGTTCCTGGCCAATATGAGCTGCTCAAGCATGCCGAGACTCTCACCGCTGTCGTCGAACTGCACACCGATGGAGTTCGAGAACACTGTCCTGTAACCGTGCAACCACCCCTTGCGGAACAACGACTTCCGTTCCTCCGGGTCGATTTTTATCCCGACTTGCTGCTCCCAAGTTTCGAGGTAAACGTGAAGAGCGCCGGCCAGCATCGACAGGCACGAATGACCGAGCACTTGAACGGCATCGGATGCCTCGTTCCACTCGATCTCGTACGGTGGCTCGCCGTCCTCGCTATATGGCGGCTCAAACGGAGGCTCACCCGATTCGATTAAACGCATACGCTCGACAAAGGGGGCAGTGGCATCGCGATACAAGTGCCGGATGAAGCTAACGCGCTGTTTCAGAAACCAAGCGACTTCCATCAGATATCTCCCTGCGATTGAGCGTTTCAGAACGTAACTGAACGATAGGAATTACCCCAACCCCTGATTCAGAACCGCAGCAGTTTTGCGGACGAGACAAATTTAATTGAGTTAGTTTCGGCCCGGCAGCATGAATTCATGCCCTGTAAGCTCAGAAGATATTTCATCTATGAATTGGGCCGATGCCGAGGATATGAACTCTGAGAGTAGCCAGTTATGTTGGCAGTCGAAATGCCGTGAGAGCTTATCGGGCTCGTATCTGGCCATCTCTGACAGTTTATGCATCGCGGCAAATGCTATGGTCATTGAGCTTCTTTGGATTAGGCCATGAATGTTACCTGCGCGCTTCAAGTACCAAAGCCTTTGCGCACCGTTTATATAATAGATATTTTTCCTGAGCTTTGTATGGTAGGTCTTGTATTTTGCCAGATTTTGCGGCGTCTGATTCGGCTTCCAGTTAAACCTGTTAGTTGATCTAATTAGAAAGGCATCCTCGACACTGATATCTCTTTCGAATTTATCAGGTAGCTTGTTTGTAGTGTGACTTGTAGCATATTGCCCTGTGACTTTTGCACAAAACCATGCTTCATTCGTTTTTGCTGATTTAACGATTTTTGGATCTGTCAGTGGTATAAAAAGCTCTGGATCAGAGCTATAGGTCAAATTAAATGCTCGGTGTATGCCTGGTAGGTTGTATAGAAGATCCTTTAAAGCATATGAGCTTTCTTCAGCAGGCTCGCCGAGATGGCGGCACAGTGCCGGAAGTACGCCAGAAGACTTGAACTTTACCTGTTCATTACTAAGGGATGTATGTCCTTTTTTTGTGTAGCCTGATACGCCGTGCTCATCGCTGAACTGGACACCTTTTGCTAACAACAGGGTTTTTGTTGCATTCAAAAAGCAATAGTAAGCAGTGAGAGGGGCAGATGTTTTAGGTAATATTTTGGTAGCATCATAGAAGCTTCTTGCCTGACTCCAGAAAAAACGAGCATCTTTTTTTCCAGCCCGCTTCAGCCACAAATCTACATAATCCCAAGTACTAGTAACCAGGACGGTACTTTCGTTGAAGTGTGGGGTGGTGACTGATTTATGTATGGTTAGATTTTTTCTTTTATATTTTATGTCACGATGCGCCATTACCGTTTCCTTTATATAAGGCTTTGCTATTCTTTTAACCCGCCTAGCAGTTGATACCCTGCTGGAGCTAGTTTGTAGTAAAATTTAATCACCCAGTATTTTACGAATCACTCGGGCAAAGCCCACTTCAAATATTGTCCGGCCTTGATAATTGACAATTTCTCCATGGCAGCCTTCCCGAAGGCTGCGTTCTTCAAGGGATTCGGGCGATATGGCCTTCCGCAAGGCTTCGTGCTCAGATGGGGTCAGCTGCGCAGCAAGGGCGAGCACTGCAACCGGCTGCACTCCAGGTGCCCCCGCAATAGTTGCCCCCCAGGGGACGCCGATCTGTATACACGCGCGCCTTGACTGTCACAAACATGAGATCTGCCCTATCTGCGCATTGCACAAGTTAGAGAGCCCATTCGTGGCCTTCTTCGATGACCTGATGCGTTTCGCCGATCACGATGAGCGCCTTGCCCCGGTGCTCCAAGCAGAAGCTAGATACGAGGTCAGCGTCGACACCAGCTGCGGATATTGTGTCGCTGAGTGTGCCAATCCAGACATAACGATGGGTTTCTAGGCACGCTAGGTAATAGCCGATAGGCATAGCATTACTCCAATCTATGAAGTTGCGAGGCTCCAAACGTGCTGAAGTTATAGAGGACAGATGAAGGCTTAGCAACAAAGCAAAATGGCGGAACAGACGGAAGTCTGACCATTCACTGCAACGGTCGATACTAGACCGACGCTATCCGTCCCATAGCTGCCAGTCATTTATGTCTACAAAATCAGGGGACATTCATAGGTTGCTTTTGACTGAACGCAACAAGCCGACCGTAGTATTTTTCCTTACTCATAGCGAAGAGCCATTTGGTCAAGCCATTGCAACCGCCGATCCAGTTCGATACTTGGCTTGGCTTTGATCATGCGCTCTAGGACCTTGGGTACCCCGTAAAGACTACTGGTGCAGCCCGGTCCGAATAGCGTCCAGAGCAATGTCAAAGTATCACTAGGAAATTTCTCAGGAGCTTCAGACGACTCGATTGCGTAGAGGCTGCCACGACCATGTAGACGCGTTAGATAGGGCAGTAATTGATTTAGAGCCTCAGGAAACGCATCTGCCGACGCAATCGCAAGCTCGGCAAAATGTTGCGTTAGCTCCTTTTCGTAAAGCTCGCGGTCACGCGACCACCTGGCAAGTAAACGACCTATGCTGGTGCGCCATGCCTCTGCTGGGCCGCCCTCAATCTCATGAATCCATTGCGCGAGCAAGCGTACAGCGCCCTCACGCAACGCCGGAGGGCCCTTTTTGAGCGCCAAATCCGTTTGCTCAAGTGATATGCCCCAATGATCGGCGTCTTGTTCTTGGCGAATGATCGATAAGGCTGGTGCCATGATTTTAGCGGCGGCTGCCCTCGAGCTTCGATCCCGGCCTCCGATTTCTGTAACACCCTGCAAGATGTGCTTACAGAATACCCGGGAGGTTGTAGAAGACAGGTTTGCCTGGTTGACTAACACTGAGCGCAGCGCCGCTGCCTCGACAGATTCGCCAGTAAGCGCAGCGTCGAGTAATTCGGTCACAGCTTGCCCATCGATTGATAGAATAAACGCTGCATCGCGTATTAGGACTGCACGCGCGAACACGCCTTGGCGTCCCTCTGTCGAGGCCACAGAAACGATACTCTTCAGCAGTTCCGGCCTAATAAGCGCACCCGCCTGACGGCACCATTCAATGTCAGTCAACAGCGCTTGGGTGAGACGCCCGACTGGCGAATTTATTGCATCTTCAGCAAGTTCGCGGCTCGCATCGAAAGGTTCGCTATCATGATGTACGGCAATGGAAAACAACCGTGGCCACCAATCCGTGAGTGCCTGAGCCGATTGCCTAGGAGTACTGAAGTAAAGGTCCGCTAAGCGGTAGATTATGAGCTTTAAAAAGGATTCGTTCGCAGGCTTAATCACCTCGAAAATACTGATGACAAGTTTGCTGCGGCTTTCATCAGAGTCTCCTTGCGGAAACGAAAGGGAACCGATGAGAGTGCCCCATAGCGGGGCGTTTGAAGCGTCAAGCTCCGCTTGGGCAAGCGTGTCGAAGGCCCCACTCGGGTCAGTCCGGCAATAGACGCTCCATCCCAGTTGCTTTCTTATGTCAGGGCTATGGATGACTTGGAGGGCCACCTCCAGCCTTTCACCATCTCCCGCATCGACGATTGTCTGTGCGTCTCCGATAACTGCCTGAACGCCGTAACTATAGGATCCGAAAAAATCGCGTTCTTCCACATCACGATCCAGATATTCCCGCGCCCTCTTGATAGTGGCTAACTCAGTGGAGCCGCGTCCGGACAGCCTCCCGGCAGCATTGAGCATGTTGAGTCGTAACCACACCTCCGAATCGCGTGCGTGGCCGCGCCAATCAACCTGACCTTCCTCAATTGTGTAATGTTGGTAGTAGGAATTTCCTTCAGTGAGGATGCGCTGTTCGACTTGGGTAACCAGCTCCGCATCAGCGTCGGCCGCACGGTCGCGCAGTACGAGTGCGAGCTCGCGCCGGATATGCCAGAAGACATTCTGTGGGAGCGCTACTAGCCCAGCAATTGCCTCATCTCCGCTGAAAAGCACTTTGTTACGCAGCGCGTGTAGCCATAGCCTGCACCCCAAGAAACCGGGCAGATTACGCCACGTCGTTACCAATGAACGGGTTGTCTCTCTATCCACTTGGGTGGCAGCGGGAAGTAAGCGCGCAAGAAGCTGGACGAGAAAGACAGGTCCTTCATGATGTTCGTTTTGTACGTGCGGCTCTACCGATGGCACTGAGTAGTCGTTTCTATCGAAATGTTCGTCGATTGCATCCAGGTCGACAGCTACTCCAACAACCTCCTGAAGCTTCGCCGTAGCGATTGCGATGATCACATGCGATTGCGGCACTTCGACAAGAGCGTCAACCAGTTCGCTAGCTTCGTCTTGCCCTCGTATGATCCAGCGAGATCCAAAGATATCGGCCAAGCGATTTGGAGAGCTGCCTTCAGACAATTCTCGAGCAGTCAGTTTGAATACGGGGGTAATCAGCCCTACAGCGTGATGAAGATCATTATTCAGTACAACGGATCCGCGAAGGATCTTCAGCATGGCATAGAAGTGAAGATCTATGTCCTTACGAAAGCGCTGCCGACTGGCCGCAAGGAGGCGCCAAGCTCGGTACCACAAGTCTGGTAAATCTTTGCTCTGCTCAACGTTCCTGGCGAGCGCGTCGGAGAACGGCTTGTCGAACTGTTCCAACCATTTTATGGCGACCCTGAACCGATCGACCGATTGTAGGTTTCGGGCAATCCAAGCAGCCAGGATCCAGGCTCCATCTTGGTCACTCCAAACCTTGCGCTCGACCAGAAAATCAAACCAGGCGACATCCTCAATCGATCTGATCGCAATCGACCAAAGGTCTCGGCGCCCTTGAAGTAGCCACAAGATACGATCACGTTCGGCTAGATCAGATGCATCGAAGTTTTTTACCAGGATTGTTTGAGCCCAAGCATGCCTAGTCGTTCGTGGTCGAACAACGAGCTCTGCAAGTTGATCAAGGTCACGCCACAGCGCGCTGTGATCTTGATCCCCATTCGCAGCATCAGTAGTGAATTCGTACGCAATCGGTTCGACTGCCAGTGTGCTCCAGCGAGCGTCTGGTAGCTCTCGCGCCTTGACCGGATCTAACGCATAGACAGGAAGCACATCAGGGAATCGCTGCCGATCAGCTTCGAGAACATTCAGGAAGTAGCGGACCGGTGCGTCGCCCGCGCTATAGCCTATAAGAACAACGGTCTTGCAGCGACACAGGTCGAATAAAAAACGAGATGCCCAACCCGAACGCATGTAGGCATCACCATAATCCGCGCTAGTTACGACGAGCGGCGTCTGCTTTAGACCGATCTGCTCGTCGGCGATACGGCCGTGGAGGTGAATGATCCCACCGAAGTCTGTGCTACCGGGCGATGGCAAGTCTTGGCCAGCAAAGCTTAGCTCCTGCGCCCGCTGGAGACCTTCCACATCCCACAATGCTTTCTCTAGCATTGTGTCAAAATTGGTTGTGATGACAGTCGGGCGGTTATCAAGGCTACGCGATAGCTTGAGAATCGTGTGGTGGTGAGCCAAATCAGCATCTTCTGAGTGCTCCTGCAGTATATTCACTACCGCCCGAGTCACATCGCCTGGATCTACAGTCCGGCGACTTAACGATCCCAACACCTCTTCAAATCTGTAACTTTTGAACGACTCAGCCTCAGATGCATTTTTTTCCAAACCAAGCCGGCCAACGCACTCATCGACTAAACCTGCAAACAATGGCAGCTGGGGCGCGCTTATGCCCGCACCACAAAGAAAAACCACGTCGCCAGTAAGCAAAGCATCAACCAGTTGCTCCGGAAATGCTGGACCTTCGTTCGAAAAGCGAAGACTCAAATTAGCGCTCTCTTTTTCAGAAGTAATGATGCTGCTTAGGACGGGTTCCAGACACATCAGGGAAGAGATGCTCGTCAGCAAACCGCTGTGTCAGCTTATCAGCTACACGCGGTAAATCTCCTCTGATCATGCCTTAAGCAGTCAGATCGACTGACACGCACGGTCAATCGCGCCGCCCCGAAGATTTTTCCATAAAATACGAAATGGCACTCCATTTGACCACTTTGCATTGCACTTGATCAGGCGGCGGAACACTGACAGCTTAGGTATCCTCAAGCCCGAAAATCTCTGGCACGCGGTCAAGAAACTCTCGGCACCACTGGGATCGCTTCCTGCGCAAGGTTTCGGCGGTGTACTGGAAACCATGCTCTTTCACCAAAACCGAAACGTAATCGTCAATTTCAGTTCTGGTTTTAATACCTTTGGGCAGCAGTGCTTCATGTTGATCTCGAAACCGGTACACATTTTCTGCTACAAGCCCTGCTAGACAGAAGAGAAGCGACTTTTTCGACCTTACCACCTTGCGACGCATGCCGTGATTCACGACCAGGTCGCGAAGGCTCACAGGTAGCTTTTCAAGAAATTTTGCAGACGCCTTCACATCAAAACCACGTCGCCGCCAGACCGCATCGAGCCTGATCAGCAACAGCGCCAATTGCCTTTCGATATCGTGCGTTTCATCGTCGAGAGGAACGATCATCACAAGCGAGTCCAACAGCCGCTTACCATATATTTGAACATCGGCTCGTTCCGCATCGACGATGCTGCGTTGAAGAGTTCGGGTCTCTCTGTCTGGCCCGCTGAACATGAGTGCAGAGGCCCGCATAATCCAAATGGTCATATCTTTACGGAAGCTGGCCGCTGGAATTATTGGAATTTTTACGTGGTGATGAGAGAAGCGAGCATCATTGGCTAAGCCGTGGTAGTTAAGATGCGTATACATTTTAAGCGTCTTGAGACTTGTCATTTTTGCCGCGCTAGTTGCAATTTCGCTCCAGGGGTAGCATTGGTCAATCTGAATGTAAATGCTCTGTGCGATCGGTAGCAATTCGGCAGCGATTTCCATCATCTTGATGTGTTGCGTGTCCAGCGCTATTCGTTCCGCCTCTTTTTCATAGCGTGCGACGTCAGCCGTCAGTTCTGCCTCGACGACACGCCCAGGTCGGCTGGCTAGCCCCACGATACATTCGGCTAACGTGGGGACATGAAATGGAAATTGTTCCGCTTCTCCAATTGCACGAATGCTCCTGCGCAACTGTTCCTGCACCTTGCCGCGAATGGCGCGAGCTTCCAAATCTCTCTTAGCCTCTGTTACCAGCGCCGTAACAACCTGAAACGGAGCCTTAGTCTCGCAATGCAAGCGGGGCAGGTCCAAGCCTGAAGGCGTTATCGCCCAGTCATTTAAAAAATATGCGGCTCGCTGCGTCCCAGGCCGCCGACAGGCATGCTGAAGCGCATCGAGAGTTCGCATAACGGCGTATTCCTGATCGCGATCCGTTTTGAAGATTGTTGTGCACTCGGCAACCTTCTCCTGGGCCAACTTAGCCAATTCAAGTAGACGGGTTACCCCATCGTTTTTTCGATGCTGCCAAGTGATCGCAAGCAGCGACTGAAGCTGAGCATCCATCATATCGATAGAAGCCGACTCATAATTGTCATAAATTTTATTTGTCAAGGGTATCTTTACACATCGTAAATCGTTCTATTTTATCCCTCATCCGGTTAGAGCAACATCCTCAGCGGTGGTTAATCACCAACAAACCGAAGCATCTGAGGAACCAATCATGTTTACGAATCTCACCAAAAAAGTTTCCGGTACCGCTGGCGAAGCGCTGGAAATGGCGGCATATCAACGACTGAAAGATCGCTATCGTAATAAAGAGGAAGTGGTGAACGCCATTATCGAAAGCGAGCTTCACGCTGCTGGCGAAACCCTGGAGTCTTTCAATACCTATTTGCGTGTGAAAACCAAGGTCCAGAATGATCAGATCAGTATCGTCAGAGTTGCAAAGGAAGCAGAATCGCTTGCAATTAACTATTTAAAAGCAACCGGCATCACCGGCGCCTAGTCTTCTGGCTCGCGTTCTTACCTGAAGCGACAGTCGCTAGTGCAGCGCTGTGACTGGCCGCTTCGGGTCCAGGCTGTGTGAAAACGTCAGCGCCAAATCGAACAGGGCGTTTCTATGTGAAATCCGTAAATATTTGGTTGGTTGGCAGAGCTGGATTTTGCGTACAGGCGTAATTTTCGCCCCATTTCCGAACGCCCCAAAGGCTCGGCTACGTTTTAACACAGCCTGGGTCGTTCTCTGCCGGTCATGCTTACGAAGGGTGCTGATCAAGTCATTGCAATTACCATAAAGCGCAACACGGCCTTGCATAGAACTGAATTTCGCGTACATCCGATGCTAAAACAGGGTATGGCTTGGACTTTAGCGAATAAAAAATTGCCTCTCAGAGAGGGGTATTTGAGTAGTTACACTCTTGAAAGAACCTAACTATGTATTCCCAAGCGGGGGGAATAATTACATCGCGGGGCTTTTACAACAACATGAGAGTCAAGAGGAGGTCAAAACCTAAATGATGCTCGCTTTTGACGTCTCGGGAACATTCTTCAACTTGCATACGACACTTGTAAAACGGCAATGAACTTTGCGGCAGCCCAATTTTCCGCAGGTGGGTTGCTGGTCAACAGCCAGAGAACAATCAGGGTCAGACCACGATATTGATGTTGCTGAGCGTCAGCTTTTGGGCTGGCCTCGGTCATTCAGACCGGTCGCTTTTGGCCGCTTTCCGCCCGTGCTGACCGGCAGCTAATGGCTGATTGCTCTTTGTAGCGGACGTTTTCATTACGGATTCTCCTTCGACTCTGCAGCCACCAACCGGCACATTTCTCGCCCGTTCTTAGTTATGACGAAATTGTGACCTTGAGCGATCAGCACAAGCAGGCGACGGATTCGACGGCGAGCCTGGCTACAGGTAAAGGTAGTGAGCATGGCCTGGTACCTCGTAAATTTTGGTCTAGAGCATAGCGTTATACAGTCCTCTCCGTCAGCTTTATGGGGATGGTGAACGCGATGCGATCAGGTTGATTTCGTCGTAACTCCGGATCAGGGTGAGGGTGGTGCGTCGGGTCTCGACGACGCACAGCTTTGCCAGGTATCCGATGATCATGAGTAACCGGACGGTACTCCAAGCTTCGTATGGCCGAGCAAGTTTTGCACTGCTCACTTGGAGTGAGATTTATGCTCTGGCTAAGTGGGTCTTGATCCTCGGAAGAAATCAGGACACGGGCGTTGAATTGTGCCAACGCAAGTCACCGCGGCTTTCTGCCCGAGTGATCCTGCTATTCACCACGTAGCTTGGGCGCTGTCTCAAAACGCTCTGAGCCTGATCGACTGAATCCATACCCAGGGGGATAGTATGCGGGTTGACCAATGTTTTCGGGGCACGTTGTGACAAACTATGTTGCAAACAAGCCATCTTGAATTTTTGGCTACCTTACTATGATGTAAGGAATTGGAACTTTGAACGGGAGAGCTTATGACAACTGCAACGTTAACGTCTAAAGGTCAAGTCACCATCCCGGTCCAGATTCGGATAGCACTCGGCCTTAAGGCGGGTGATCGGATTGAGTTTGTGGAACTGGAGCGTGGGAAGTTCGCCATCATGCCTTCCAATCAACCCGTTCAAGCCCTCAAGGGCATGATTCGGAAACCGCTAAATCCGGTGAGCATCGAGGATATGAGTACAGCAATCGCCGCCCGGGGAGCCGCAGTGCGAGGATTGGTCTGATGTCAATAGCCTATTTACGATATGTTGCTCGAGATGATCTTGCGGGGACCAGCAAGGGCACAGCGCTGATTGAGTCGCTTTCTTCGGACTTCCCCAGCTTTAATGCGATGAGGTCCGTTGTCGAAATGGTTTGGGTGCTGGAAATCATCCCTTCGAGCCTGATCGACTGAATCCATACCTCCTGCGTTGTGAAGAACGACTAGAGCGAATGACTATGCCTGATGCTGCCTAGTAGCTGGGACAAACTATGTTGTCGTCAGCGAACCAGTGGATTCGATCGAAACCGAGGCCCGGGACAAACTATGTTTCTGAAGAGGTAGGGGATAGGATGCGGGTTGACCAATGTTTTCGGGGCACCTTGTGACAAACTATGTTGTAGGCAACCATTAGCGCCAAAAAGATCGCACCCTTCGCAGCACTCACAGGAAACACACCTGTAGGCGCTGCCGAAGGCTGCGATTTTTTGATTTTGAAAGGACATACACTTATGGACCGGTTCCAGGAAATGCAGGTCTTCGCCGCCGTCGCCCAGGATCAGGGCTTCTCGGCGGCGGCGCGGCGTTTGGGCATGTCGGCCGCCAGCGTCACCCGAGCGGTGGCGGCGCTGGAAAAACGCATCGGCACGCTGTTGCTCACCCGCACGACCCGTAGCGTGCATTTGAGCGAGGCCGGTCAGCGATATCTGGAAGACTGTCGCAGGATTCTCGCCGAGGTGCAGGAAGCCGAGGACTCGGCGGCAGGCAGCCACGCCCAGCCCCGTGGGCAATTGACGATCACCGCGCCGGTGTTGTTTGGCGAGCTGTTTGTCACGCCAGTGATGGTGGAGTATCTGACCCGGTTCCCTGAAGTCAGCATCAATGGCTTGCTGGTCGACCGGGTGGTGAGCATGGTCGAGGAGGGCGTTGATGTCGCCGTGCGCATCGGTGAGTTGCCCGACAGTCATCAGCACGCGATTCGCGTGGGTGAAGTGCGGCGGGTGATTTGCGGATCGCCAGGGTTTCTGATGGCCCAGGGTCGACCGCAACATCCTCGCGACCTGGCTCAGGCACCGGTTATTGCCACGTCCGCTATCGGTCAGGTGAGAAGCTGGCCGTTTCTTGACGCAGGTGAACCGCTCAGTGTTCGTCCTGAGCCCCGATTGGTGGTGACGGCGAATCAGGCGGCGATCACTGCAGCGTGTCTGGGGCTGGGTTTCACCCGGGTCCTGTCTTATCAGGTCGCAAACAAAGTCGCCGCCGGTGAGTTGGAAATCGTGTTGGCCGACTTCGAATTGCCGCCATTACCCATCCATGTGGTGTACCAGGGCGGGCGCAACGCCCCCGCGCGAGTTCGAAGTTTCGTCGATTTCGCCGTGGAGGCGCTACGCGAACACCCGGCCTTGCAGGGATAAGCAATTATTGCGCTGGTTGAAATAATGGATTGCGTTTGCTGGTGATTCTATTGTTTTGGTTGCGGGTGGAAGATAGCGGGCATCGGCGCTGATCTCTCCCGAACAGCGCCACCCACCCTGCGGAGTCGACCATGCACGCGATCAAACTCTACAACTTCCCCCGTTCCGGCCATGCTCACCGTGTGGAGTTGATGCTGTCCCTGCTGCAACTGCCGACCGAGCTGATCTTTGTCGATCTGGCCAAGGGTGCACACAAGCAGCCGGAGTTCCTGGCGCTCAATGCTTTCGGTCAGGTTCCGGTCATTGATGATCAAGGCGTGGTACTGGCGGACTCCAACGCGATTCTGGTTTATCTGGCGCAAAAGTACGGCAACGGTCGCTGGCTGCCAGTCGACCCGGTCGGTGCTGCCAAGGTGCAGCGCTGGTTGTCGGTGGCCGCCGGGCCGATCGCATTTGGCCCTGCCAGGGCGAGGTTGATCACAGTATTCGGCGCGCCCCACAACGCTGAAGAAGCGATTGCCCGTTCCCATGACGTGCTCAAAGTGATCGATCAGGAACTCGCTCATACGACTTTTCTGGCAGATAGCGAGCCGACCATTGCCGACGTCGCGGCCTATAGCTACATCGCCCATGCACCCGAAGGTAATGTCTCCCTGGAAGACTATGCCAACGTGCGCGCCTGGCTGAAGCGCATCGAAGCCTTGCCCGGTTTTGTCGGCATGCCGCGTACCGTCGCCGGCCTGCAAACAACCGCCTGATGCTGGCGGCCCGATACAAGGGTCGTTCACGCTGCGTCGATGGCGCAGGGGAGAAGCCGTTATGAACCGTTCGCCTTGGCATGCTGGCGAGAAACAGTTGCAGGCTCACGTTGGGGTTGCCGAGCGAATGGACGCGTTCGGTCGCAGGGTGATACGCAACGAGATGCCGGACCAGCACCGTGCGTTCTATCAGCAGTTGCCGTTCATGTTGTACGGCGCGGTGGATGCCGATGGTAAACCCTGGGCCAGCATTATCGAGGGCGAGCCGGGCTTCGCTTATTCGCCCGAGCCCGGTGTGCTGCAATTTCGCCGCCTGCCCGGTGCCGATGATCCTGCGCAATTGAGCGATGGCGCGGCGATCGGCCTACTGGGCATCGAGCTGCACACCCGACGGCGCAACCGCATCAACGGTCGCATTCACTCAATGACAGCCGGCAGTTTCGCTGTGAGCGTGGAACAGTCCTTCGGCAATTGCCCGCAATACATTCAATTGCGGCAGTTTCGCTCGGTGCCGCTGGCGGACCCGTCGACTCGCACCGCCCAGCACCTCGACGGGCTGGATGATGCAGCCCGAGCCATGATCGCGGGGGCCGATACCTTTTTCGTCGCCAGCTATGTGGACGTCGATGGTCAGCGCTCGGTGGACGTTTCGCACCGCGGCGGTCAGTCCGGGTTCGTCCAGGTGGAAGGCAATCGCCTGACCATTCCGGATTTCGCCGGCAATCTATTCTTCAACACCTTGGGCAACCTGCTGCTCAACCCTCGCGCCGGTTTGCTGTTTATCGATTTCAACTCCGGTGATCTGCTGCAGCTCAGCGGGCGCACCGAAATCATCCTTGAAGGCCCGCAAGTCGAAGCTTTTCAAGGTGCGGAGCGCCTCTGGACATTCGACGTGGAAAGCGTGGTCCGGCGCCCGGCAGCATTGGCTTTGCGCTGGCGTTTCGATGGCGTTTCCCCCACCAGCTTGCTGACCGGTACCTGGGAGCAGGCCCGGGCTCGTCTGCAAGCCCAGGCCCTGGGCGATCAATGGCGGCCGTTGCGGGTGGTGCGGATCGAAGCGGAAAGCCACACCATCCGCTCGATCTATCTGCAGCCCGCCGATGGTGCCGGATTCCCGGTGTTTCAGGCCGGGCAACATCTGCCGCTACGATTCACTATTGCTGGCGAGGTGCATATCCGCACCTACAGCCTGTCGAGTGCGCCGTCCGATGATTTTTTGCGCATCAGCGTGAAGCGCGAAGGCCTGGTTTCTTCGTTTTTGCATAAACAGGTTCGTGTGGGTGATTTGCTTGAGGCCCGCGCGCCTCAAGGGCATTTCACCGTGGCACCCCATGAACGCCGGCCGCTGGTGTTGCTGGCGGCGGGGGTCGGTATCACGCCGCTGCTGTCGATGTTGCGCGAGGTGGTTTACCAGGGCCTGCGTACTCGCCACATTCGGCCGACCTGGTTTTTCCAGGGTTCGCGAACCTTGGCCGATCAACCGTTTCGGGCGGAGCTGGATCACTTGCTCGACGATGCAGGTGACGCAGTGAGGGTGTTGCGCCTGCTTAGCCAGCCGGAACCCGAGGTTCACGAGGGCGAGGATTTTGACCTTGTGGGACGGATCGACACGGCGTTGCTCAAGACCGTTCTCGAAGTGGAGGACTACGATCAGCTGGATTTTGTCCTCTGCGGTCCAGGCAGTTTTACCCAGGGGCTATACGACAGCCTGCGGGATCTGGACATCCGTGATGCCAGGATTCACGCCGAAACCTTTGGCCCCTCTACCTTGCGTCGCAAGCCTGATCCTGACGCGGTGGTCATCGATCAACCGCCCGCGGCCACTGCGTCGGTACCCGTGGTGTTCCAGCGCTCGGCCAAAGAGGCCCGCTGGCACCCGAACGGCGGCAGTTTGCTGGAGTTGGCGGAAGGCCGTGGGCTGCGCCCGGAATTCAGCTGTCGCGGCGGTTCCTGCGGCACCTGCAAGACTCGCTTGATCAGCGGCCAGGTCCATTATCCACAGCCGCCGGCAGAGGTGCCGGACGAAGGCCAGGTCCTGATTTGTTGCGCAGTTCCGGCCCAGGGTTTGCAACCTTTGGTGTTGGATATCTGATGAGCCCTGTCAGTGAGCATTTGCCCATCAGCCGGGGCCTCAGTAGGGTAGGGGGCAAGAACGACAAGGGGCCATGAACGGCCCTTTTCGCATTTCAGGGATAAGGCTGTTAATGGTTTTTTTGACTCGATTGATCGTGTTGCTCGCAGCGATGGGATTGCTCAACGGTTGCGAACGACAGGACGCACTGCCACTTGATCAGCAGCTCTACGTCTGGCAACGACAATGGACCCCGGCCCATGAAACCGCCATCAAGGACAGCCGCGCTGACTTCTCGACCCTGCGGGTGTTGGCCTTGCAGGCGTTCCCGCAGGCGGGTTGGAGTCGGGCGCGCATTGATCCGGCGTTGCTCAAAGGTGACGGCAGGCCGTTGATAGCGGTGGTTCGTCTCGATGGCCAGCTCCCATCGCTGGACCAGGACCAGGTCACTGCGCAGATCCAGCAGGTCCTAGGCGACTGGCAAGGGAGAGGGCTGAACCTCGCCGGCGTGGAAATCGACCACGATGCAGGCAATGCTCGATTACCGGCCTATCGGGAATTTCTTGTGCATCTGCGCTCGGTTCTGCCAGCGTCACTGCCATTGAGCATCACTGCCTTGCCCTCCTGGCTCGACAGCCCTGAGTTACCGGCGCTCTTATCCACAGTCGATAGCAGTGTGTTGCAGGTGCACGCGGTCAGTGATCCGCGCAGTGGCTTGTTTGACCCGGATCAGGCCAAAAAGTGGGCCGTAACCTGGAGCCGCATCACTTCGAAACCTTTTTATCTGGCGCTGCCGGCCTATGGCGTGGCGTTGTTGCCTGGGGACAATGGCGCACCGGTCGTGGAAAGCGAAGTGCCCCTCGAGCGGGGCGGAACGCGCCGGGAACTGTTGGCCGATCCGCAGCAACTGAGCCAACTCGGCAGGCAATTGCGCGACGATCCTCCGGCTCATCTGGCCGGATTGATCTGGTTTCGTCTGCCGCTGGCCAACGACCGCAGGGCATGGAGCCTGACCACCTTGCGCGCCGTGGCGCGCGGCGATGCGCTCGACAGTCGCCTGACCCTGAAGCTTTCAGCGAAAGAAGGCCTTTATGACATCAGCCTGGTTAATCAGGGCAATCTCGACAACGCCTGGCCCGAACGCCTGACACTGGCGGTGCAGGGTTGCGACGGCGCCGATGCCCTCGCCGGCTATGCGTTGCAACAGAGCCCGGATCTGCTTACCTTCACGCGCCTGAGTGACGGTCGAATAGCGGCCGGCGGACAGCGCGCCATCGGTTGGGCGCGTTGCGCAAACATTGATCAAGGAGCTTCAAATGTTCACCCGTAACTGGCCCCGTCACTTGCTGTGCCTGAGTCTCGGCCTGCCGCTGGGTTCGGCGCTGGCCTGCGGGCCGGACTTCCCGATGCGCCTGCTGGATAACCGTGGCCAATCGCTGGCGGAGCTGCCGGAAGGTAACTTCAACTTCGAGATCAATCGCCTCGGGCAGGCGCTCGCCGGGCTCAAGAATGTCACGGCCGCCACCCACAATCCGAATGTTGGCTATGGTGATGCGCCCGATCTTGCCGAGCAGCGGGACAACGCAGAGCGGGCCGGTTTGACGGCAGAGCAGCAAGCACGGGTGAAACAGCTGCGCAGCCTGACCGATGCCCGTCAGGTCGAGATTCAAGGCGCGGATTTGCCGGCCGAGCTCAAGCTCTATCTGGCAGGTGCCGTGGCGTTCAATACGGGCGACCGTGGGCTGGCGGTCGAGTACTTCCAGAAGGTCCTGGCATTACCGGTTGATCAGCGAAAGTTGCGTAGCACCTGGGCTGCTTATTCATCAGGTCGGGCATTGTTTGCCATGAGCGCCGAAGCGGACGCGGGTCCCGGGTTGCTGGATCAGTCGCGCAAGGCATTCGAGCACACTCGTCAGCTGAGCATTGATGGCTTCAGCGACCCGCTGGAACTGGGCGTCGCCAGCCTCGGCGAAGAAGCCCGCGTAGCGCGCAGTGGGGGTGACTGGAACCGCGCCATCGAACTCTATGCCACACAAAACCTCCACGGTTCGGCGGTGGGTTACACCTCGCTGAAACTGTTGATGAACGATCTGGCGGCGATGCCTGAAGATCAGCTGGCTCCGTTGCTCAGGGGCAAACCGGTGCAGCAACTGGTAACGGCGTCGTTGATCAGTCGGATGGGCTGGTCATTCGGTGATCAGCCGCCGAACGAATTGAAGCTGATCAAACTGTTGCGCAACAGCACTCGGGGTAGCCTCGACAATGCTGATCGTCTGGCGGCAGTCAACTATCAGCAGGGTGACTACGCCAGTGCCAAGGCATTTCTTGAGCACGCGGGCGATGGCGGTCTGGCGTGGTGGCTGCGGGCGAAACTGGCGATGCGCGATGGCGACAAGACTGCGGCCGCTGCGGCGTACGCCAAGGCTGCCCAAGCCTTCCCGCAGAATGAGTCCTGGGGCGAACGACGCACCCCGGATTGGGATTACGAAACCCTGCAGCCTAAATGCCGGGTCGAGGGTGAAAGCGCGATCCTGGCACTGCAACGTGGGGATTACCTGCAAGCGTTCGATCAGCTCTATCGCAGCCAAGACATTTATTGGTTCGACGCGGCAACGGTTGCCGAGCGGGTGCTGACCCTCGATGAGCTCAAGCAATACGTCGACACCCAAGTGCCGGCGCCACCCGCGTTGACCCGGCAGGAGCGCGATAACTATGTGCCGTTGCCGGTGGCGGCCAAATTGCGCAATTTGCTGGGGCGGCGGTTGCTGCGTGAGCAGCGCTACGACGAAGCGCCGGCGTACTTTGACAACACCGAGTTGCAGGCCAAGGCAAAGTGGTATGGAGCGTTGCGCAACGATGCCGAATCGAAATGGTGGCCTACCAAACGGGCATTCGCGTACTTCCATGCCGCGACACTGGCCCGCTTCGATGGCATGGCGCTGTTGGGCTACGAGATGTCTCCGGATTATGCGACCTTCGATGGCAATTACAGTCTCCAAAGCAGCGAACTCAAGGTCGGTCCGTTAGTGGCTGAAGAGGAAGTCAGACGCCAGCAGGCCAGCGCGGCCCGCCCCGACCTGCGTTATCACTATCGTTATGTCGCCAATGAATTTGCCAGTCGCGCCGCCGATAACTTGCCCCATACCAGCCAGGCATTTGCCGCGGTACTGTGCGCGGCGGCGGGCTGGAATACCGGTGTCGAAGAAAAATCTGCGTTCTATCGACGCTACGTCAAGGAAGGCCCCTATGTCCCCTGGGCCATATTCTTTGGCGAGCGCTGCCCTTATCCGGATTTTCAGAATGCAGACAAACGCTACGTGACCCAGGCTGTGGCGCCCGTCCGTTCAGCGCTACGGCCTTATAAAAAATGGCTGCAAGTGGGCGGCGTGGTGATGTTTACAGCGATCGCCCTGGTACTGATCAATCGTCGCAAGCGCAAGCTGACCTGATCAGGCCTGTTGCACGAACGTCAACCGCACGGCGAATCCGATCAGCAGGCTACCGAACAGCCATTGCTGTAAACGCTGGGCGGATGGACTGCGTTGCAGCCAGCGACCCAGCGCGGCGCCGGTCAGCGCATAAGCGCTGTCGAACAACAAGCCGACGCTGACCAGTACTATGCCCAAGGTCGCAAACTGTGCGAGTACCGGGCCGGCATCAGGATTGATGAATTGCGGCAACAGCACCGAGCAAAACAGCAGCGCCTTGGGGTTAAGCAGATTGGTGAGCAAACCGCGCAGGATTGCTGCGCGCCAATGAGACTTCCCGGAGGCGGCTTGTGCACCATTCAAATTCGGCAGCAGTGTCGTTCGCAGGCACTGAATGCCGATCCACAGTAAATAGGCAGCCCCGACCAGACGGACGACGTCGAAGGTCCAGGGCGCAACTTTGAACAGCGTCGCCAGCCCGAGCGCCGCCAACGCCACATGGCACCCCCGGGCAACTCCCAGGCCCACCGCAGTCGCCAGTGCGGCACCTTTGCCCTGACGGGCACCGGTCTGCAAAAGCAGAATCATGTCCGGGCCCGGCAACAGGTAAACCACCGCCAGCGCCATGAAAAACAGCCAGAGTCCTGCCACTGTGCACCCCATTGGTTGTCGATTCGGTACGCTCAGTCTAGGGCGGAAGGGCAGGGCAGGTGGTTGCGTAGTTTGCTTCTAAATCATCTTGAGTTGGCATAACCTGCCACGGAATAACACGCACACCCTCAGGATCTGCCAAACATGAAACTTGATGCCTACGACCGCAAGATTCTCGCAGCACTGCAACGGGACGGTCGCCTGAGCAATGTACAACTCGCCGACGAGATCGGGCTGTCCGCATCGCCCTGTTTGCGCCGGGTGCGAATGCTCGAAGAAGCCGGAGTTATTCGTGGCTATCAAGCCACTCTTGATCGCGATGAAGTCGGACTGGGACTGACGGTGTTTGTCGGGGTCAAGGTCGAACGCCACAACGATGAACAGGCGGAGTCTTTTCGCTTGGCGGTGACGTCATTGCCCGAGGTGATTTCGGCTTTTCTGGTATCTGGTGAATCAGATTTTTTGCTGCAAGTGGTGGTGCCGGATCTGCGTGCCTATGACCGTTTTCTCACCGGGCGTTTATTGAAGTTGCCAGGTGTGAGTGACATCCGCAGTAACTTTGCCATTCACACGGTCAAGGCGCCGGGTGCTTTGCCGCTTGAGCATCTACCGCTTTAGTCCACGCCGAATGCCTACATCTGCATCGGTGAAGTTGGTTCCACGTGGAACATATGAACCGAAAACTCCGTGGATTCGCGCTGGACTGGCGTGTGTGTATTCGATTAAAAATTTTTTAGAACTGTGCGTGAAGTTTGCAGTCATCTAGGTTGAGGGCATAGCACTGTATGAACGCTCGGCGGCTAGTTGTAGCTCCGTGGGTTATAGACAATCGCTATTAATTCGATAGCCAGCTATTTTTCCAGGATGGTCTACCCTCTCATCAGACGTCTGAAACAAGGGGGGCTCTCCATGCTCGCGCAACTTCCGCCGGCCTTACAGAATCTGCAACTTCCCTTACGCTTGCGACTCTGGGACGGCCATGAGTTCAACCTGGGACCGACGCCCAGCGTCACTATTGTGGTCAAGGACCCACAAATGGTTACCCAGTTCACCCACCCCAGTCTCGACGCGCTAGGAGCGGCGTTTGTCGAAGGCAAACTGGAGCTCGAAGGTTCCATCAGCGACGTGATCCGCGTCTGCGATGAATGGAGTCAGGCGTTATTGGACGAGGACGACAGCAGCCAGCCGGTTCGCACCGTTCACGACAAGGAAACCGACGCTAAAGCGATTTCCTATCACTACGACCTTTCCAATGCCTTTTACCAGCTATGGCTCGACAGCGACATGGCGTATTCCTGCGCCTATTTCGAAACCGGTAGCGAGTCCCTTGAGCAAGCCCAGCAAGCCAAGTTCCGCCACCTGTGTCGCAAGTTGCGGCTGCAGCCCGGCGAGTATTTGCTGGATGTCGGTTGCGGCTGGGGCGGATTGGCGCGGTATGCGGCCCGGGAGTTCGGTGCGAAGGTATTCGGCATTACGCTCAGTAGTGAACAGTTGGCCTTGGCCCGTGAGCGGGTGAGTGCCGAAGGCCTGGACGATCTGATCGAATTACAGCTGTTGGACTACCGCGATTTACCTCAGGACGGGCGTTTCGACAAAGTGGTCAGCGTGGGCATGTTCGAGCACGTCGGTCACGCCAACCTGACCCAATACTGCAAAACCTTGTTCGGCGCGGTGAAGGAGGGCGGCCTGGTTATGAACCACGGGATCACCGCCAAGTACACCGATGGCCGTCCAGTGGGGCGCGGTGCCGGTGATTTCATTGGGAAGTACGTATTCCCCAACGGTGAGCTGCCGCACTTATCGATGATTTCTGCCGAGATCAGCGAAGCAGGGCTGGAGATCGTCGATGTCGAGAGCCTGCGCCTGCATTACGCGCGTACCCTCGACCATTGGAGCGAACGTCTCGAGGACAATCTGGAGGCCGCGGGCAAATTGGTGCCCGAGCAGGCATTGCGAATCTGGCGGCTGTACCTCGCGGGATGCGCCTATGCATTCGCCAGGGGCTGGATCAATTTGCACCAGATCCTGGCGGTGAAAGCTCACGCCGATGGCAGCCATGAACTGCCATGGACCCGCGACGACATTTACAACCCCTAGAGTATGGGGGAGATCAGCCGGGCGATCCGCATGCCGACCTGTTGCAAGCGGCGGGTCTCCCGGCCTTCTTCTTTAGCGATTTCGTGGGCCAGGGCAAAGTCATCATTGAGCATGTGCTCCACTTCCAGGGCAAAAGCGCTGTCCACGGTCAACAGCATCACTTCAAAATTCAGCCGGAAGGAACGGTTGTCCATATTCGCGCTGCCGACGGCGCTGATTTCACTGTCGATCAACACCACTTTCTGATGCAGGAAACCAGGCTCGTAGCGGAACACCCGCACGCCGGCACGCACCGCTTCGAAGGCATACAGGCTGGAGGCGGCGTAGACGATTCGGTGATCCGGTCGCGACGGCAGCAGAATGCGCACATCCACGCCACGCAGCACCGCCAGACGCAATGCGGCGAATACCGCCTCGTCCGGAATGAAATAGGGACTGGTGATCCAGACCCGCTCCGTGGCCGCATGGATAGCTTCGACGAAGAATAACGAACAGGTCTCGTAGGCATCGGCCGGCCCGCTGGCGAGCAATTGGCAGAGCACGCCATCGTCAGGATAAACGTCGGGCAAGATCAGCGGTGGCAGGGAACGGGCTGCCCAGAACCAGTCTTCAGCGAAGGATTCCTGCATGCAGGCCACGACGGGGCCGCGCACTTGCACGTGGGTATCGCGCCACGGGGCCAGAGGCGGTTTCTCTCCCATGTATTCATCACCGACGTTGTGCCCCCCGACGAAGCCCAGGATCCCGTCGACTACCACTATCTTGCGGTGGTTGCGGAAGTTGACCTGGAAGCGGTTGAGCCAACCACTGCGAGTTGCAAACGCTTTGACCTCGACGCCGGCATCGCGCAATGGCTGGACATAGCTGTGGGGCAAGGAGTGGCTGCCAATTCGATCGTACAGCAGATAGACCGCCACGCCTTCGGCGGCTTTTTTCAGCAGCAGCGCGTGCAGACGTTGGCCTAGGCGGTCGTCGTGGATGATGAAAAACTGGATCAGCACGGCTTGCCTGGCGTGGCTGATGGCCTGAAAAATCGCCTCGAAAGTGGCCTGGCCGTTGATCAGCAAGCGCACTTCATTGTTGGCCAGGCATGGCATGCGTCCCAGCTTCGGCATCGCCCTGAGTGACGCGTAGGCGCTGGACGCGCGTGCGGTCAGCGCCTCTTCGACCCAGGGTCGCCAGTTCATCTCGGCGATGGCTTTGCGCATTTCCTCGTTGGCCTGACGCCGGGCCTTGATGTAGCCATCGAAGGTGCTGCGGCCGAAGACCAGATACGGGATAAGCGTCAGGTAGGGAATGAACAGCAATGACAGGGCCCAGGCGATCGAGCCCTGAGCGGTCCGAACGGTCAACACGGCATGGATGGCGGCGATCATGCCTAACGAGTGCAGAAGGGCGATCAGATAACCGAAAACTTGCGGTCCGAAATAATCCATGGGGCAGCCTTGCTCCTGAAGATTCAATACTTAAAAGACCATGTTCCGTGCAGAATGTCGCTAATTAATTGGCCCATGAACCGAAGCCCGTGGCTGACGTCTAACGGCCACTACTGATCAGGAGTTACTCGATGAACGTTCGTCTGCTGAGTTTGGCCGTGGCTTTTGGTTTGGCTCTTCCTGTGGCCGCTCAGGCGCAGATGCTGCAGCCGGGTTTGTGGGAATTAACCTCGAGCAACATGAAAGTCGATAATCAGGACCTGCCAGATCTGCAGTTGATCCTTGGGCAGATACAGAGCCAGATGACCCCTGCACAGCGCGCACAGCTGGAGAAGCAGGGCATCACCATGGGTGGCAAAGGGATACGGTCTTGCCTGACGCCTGAGCAGGTCAAGACAGACAACATTCCGCTGACGGATCCGCAATCGGGCTGCAAACAGGAAATTACCGAGCGTACGGGCAACCAGTGGAAATTCCGCTTCAGCTGTCCAAAAGCGCAGGGTGCAGGCGTTGCCACGTTCCTCAGTGATCGTGAATTCACCACCAAGGTCAATGGCACTTTCAACGCCACCGGGATTCAGCAAAAGGGCAGTCTCGACACTCGCGCCGTGTGGCTGGGGCAGGACTGCGGAACGGTCAAGCCCAGAGCCTGATAAGTTTCGCGAGCAGGTTCGCTCCCACAGGGATTTGTGGGACTCCGCTCAGGCTCTCCCAAGCCCTGTTGATCGCAACCATTTACATACCGCCTCGACCGCCATCCTGCCGAAATCCTCCCCGGTGCGGCTGCGCACACTGACAAACCCGCCTTGCTTTTCTTTCTCGCCGATCACCACCACGTACGGCACATGCTGACTGTGCTCGCGAATCTTATGGCGTACCTTCTCGTTGCGCAGGTCCGCGCTGGCACGCACGCCACTTCGGCGCAATGCTTCGGTCACTGACTGGGCATAATCCAATTGGCGATCATCCATGCTCACGACAATCACATGCGGCGGTGTGCGCCAATGTTCCAGTTCCTGTGGGCACGACCAGCAGGTGCCATATATCCGTTGTGGCGAAGTACCGCTGATATGGTCCAGGGCGAACGCCTGCAACACCTTGGTTGCAGGAACATGCGGTCCCACCGTCACGCATTCGACATTTCCCAGCAGGTACCGCGATGGTGTTTCGCCAGGTGTTGATGGTAATGACGGATCGCGACGGCGGATCGAATGATTGGTCGCCGCCAGCGTCTTCATGCGCGCTTCGATGCTGGCAAGATCAACCAGGGATAAGGGACGCTCGTAAAAAAACTCATAAAAGAAGCCATCACCCAGCGCCGATCCAGTCTGCAACTGGGCACTCGGATAGAGCTGCTTGACCGCCACCGACAGCATCAGCGCGCAGGAACGGCGCAGGATCTCCAGGCCATCGGGCTCTTGCGGTGTGACGATACTGACTCGGGCATCCACTTCGATCATGAATGCACAGTCCACCAGCACACCGTCTACCCGCCCTGCGACAGCCGCTTTGGCCAACCCACCGCCAATGCTCGCAGCAACCTCATACACAGACAACGGCTGGTCGTATTCACGCATTGAACCGTCAGTCAAAGTGATCTGGATCATGGTCAGTGTCTCGAAAGGTTTCGATCACATGCGTTAGCGCATAGACGCTAAAGGCAAACCTGGGTAGCTGTCATTAAGACGTTGGTCGTGCCCGGAAATATGCTGTTCCAGCCAGGCCAGGTCGTTGTTCGGGCTGTACGTGCTCGCTGATTACCGCTGTGCCAAAAATATAGAGGTTTTATCGACGTAGGCAGATTTCGCGATTAGCGGTAGATCAATAAGTTGTGTTCCGGATCATGCCTCCCAGTTCCACCGGGTTTCAGCGACCGCGTCATGGGCGTGCAAGCTTTCGGCATGGACGACCTGGATGTGAAACGCGTTGGTGCCAGGTGTACGTTTCAGGGCCATGTGCAAGCGTCGGGCAGCATCTTCACAGAACATCAGGTTCTGACCGTTGGCCAAAGCGAAGGCTTGTTCGTCGGCCCGCTTTACTGCGGTTTGTACAGCAGTGCCGAGCGCAGCTTCTACCTCATTGATGATCGCGACCAGCGGCAGTTCGTCCAGATGCGTGCCCAGACGAATGCGCAATTTCGCAGAGCTGCGTTGGCTATGGGGTGTCGCAACGATACCTTTGGTAGAGCCAAGCCATGCCAAAACCTCGGCGTGTTGCAGTGCCTTGTTGGCGAAGTCATCAACGAATTGCTGCTGAATCAGTTGACGGGCAAGCGCCGCCGAACATGGGCAGGTCGAGGAATAGGTCACGTCGATTTTTAGTTCCACGTGGAACATCGCGTTTTTCAATTGTGCTTCGATGCTGACCGGGTAGCTTTTCCAGCCCGACAATGGGCTGACTAGTGCTGACCTTTTCAGCAGCAGCTCGGTATGAATCTTCAGGTAGGCGCTGGTGGAGAGACCTTCGTGACTCTTCAGAAAGCGCTGCAAGACTTGCCTCAGCAACCCAGGCGTGAGGTTTTCCTGTTCAAGCATTTCGAGCGCAAGGTACAACCGTGACATATGAATGCCACGCGCCTCGCCATCATCGAGGCTGACGCCGGCATCGACCTTTGCGCCAAGGCGCTGGCCTTCGAATGAAACAGGAAGAGCAATGCCACACATGCCCACCCGCTCTAGGGGCAGGGCTTGGCGTGAGGCCTGCGCGGCGATATCTGGCAGAGTGAGCGCGTTCATGAGCAGGTCCATCGTGGAAGTCGAGCTTGTATGTTATGTTATTACATTAGATGCGACCACGCCTTTTTCAAGCCCGACGATTTGATCGGGTATGCCCTGTGAGGAATCCCCGATGCCCAACCGTCTTCCTGTCACCGTTCTGTCCGGCTTTCTCGGTGCTGGCAAAAGCACATTGCTCAACTACGTGCTACGTAACCGCGACAACCTGCGGGTCGCCGTGATCGTCAACGACATGAGCGAAATCAACATCGATGGCGGCGAAGTCCAGCGCGACGTCAGCCTGAATCGCGCTGAAGAGAAACTCGTGGAAATGAGCAACGGCTGCATCTGCTGCACCCTGCGTGAGGACTTGCTTGAGGAGGTCAGCAAACTCGCCAAGGAGGGTCGGTTTGATTACTTGCTGATCGAATCCACCGGTATTTCCGAGCCATTGCCGGTGGCGGAGACCTTCACGTTTCGTGACGAAGACGGGCAGAGCCTGGCTGACATCGCCCGGCTCGACACCATGGTCACGGTGGTCGATGGCATGAATTTCCTGCTCGACTACCAGGCTGCCGAAAGCCTCGCTTCCCGTGGTGAGACATTGGGCGATGAGGACGAACGCTCGATCACTGATCTGTTGATCGAGCAGATCGAGTTCGCCGACGTGATCCTGATCAGCAAGATCGACCTGATCAGCAGTCGCGAGCGTCAGGAGCTGATCGCGATCCTTGAGCGGCTCAATGCCCAGGCGCAAATCATCCCGATGGTGATGGGTGAAATCCCCTTGGAGAAGATACTCAACACCGGTCGCTTCGACTTCGAAAAGGCCGCCCAGGCGCCTGGCTGGTTGCAGGAACTGCGCGGCGAACATGTGCCAGAGACCCAGGAGTACGGCATCGCTTCCAGCGTCTATCGAGCGCGCAGGCCCTTTCATCCACAGCGTTTCTTCAGTTTCATCGACCGGCCGTGGGTGAACGGCAAACTGCTGCGCTCCAAGGGTTTCTTTTGGCTGGCCAGCAAGCACATGGATGCCGGTAGCTGGTCTCAGGCCGGTGGGTTGATGCGCCACGGTTTCGCCGGGCGCTGGTGGCGTTTCGTGTCGAAAACCCAGTGGCCGCAAGACACGGAAAGCACGGCGGCGATTATGCAAAACTGGACAGACGACGCTGGCGATTGCCGGCAGGAACTGGTGTTCATCGGCCAGAACATCGACTTCGCGCTACTCGCCGCGGAACTTGATGACTGCTTGCTGACTGATGATGAAATGGCGTTGGGTGTCGAGGGTTGGAGGTTGCTGGCCGATCCGTTCGGCCCCTGGCATGAGAAGGAAGCTGCGTGATGGAGGCGCTGAAACCCGTGGGAGCGAGCCTGCTCGCGAAAGCGTCCTGCCGAACCCGGCATCAACATCAGGGTGCCACCCCGGAGGCCTTGATCAGAATCCTTGAAGACGATGTAAACCTCGCCGTCTGGAATCGCCAGCTCCCGGCGCATATCGCTGATTTCGGTCGCCTGCTGTTGTCCCTGAACGAACCGCTGGCGCAAGCGCTTTCGTTTGAACTGGTTGACGATGACGCACAACCCGGCCTTCAAGGATTGGCTTCGGGCTTTCGCGATCTTGAAGGCTACGAAGGCTTCATTGCCGACGTTTCGTGGCTGGCCCGCGCCTTTGCCTGCCTGTTGGGCGCCAAACGTATTGGTCTGCGCCTCAGGGCCCTGGACAAGGCCATGTGCCCACGTTTCCACGTTGATCATGTGCCGGTGCGGCTGATCACCACCTATGCTGGTATCGGCAGCCAGTGGCTGCGCGAAGGGGTGATGGATCGCCGCAAACTGGGCCAGCCTGAAGCCGAGCCTGGCGTCGACTTGCAGGTCCAGCAGATCGACAGCGGCGACGTGGCGCTGCTCAAGGGCGAGAAGTGGCATGGCAACGAAGGCTTCGGCCTGATCCATCGCTCTCCATTACCCGCGCCGGGTGAGCGCCGCTTGATCCTCACCCTCGACTGGCTGAGCTAGCGAATGACGGCTTACGGCTTACGGCTTGAGCCAGGTTCCCTGGCTCTGGGCTTCGCAAAACGGCTGCAGATACGCCGCATCGGTGGCCACGCCGTAATAGTGAATGTCCTGGTGGTAAGGCATATTGGCTACTTGGGCGTTGCTGCAGACGCCGAAGGCTCCGGTTGCGCATTGGTCGACGTACTGCACCTCAACGTTCTGCCCGGGCAGGTTGGGTTGGCAGAAACCGTCGGCGAACAGTTTCTCCGGGATGGTGCGGTTCTGCTGACAGACTCTGACGTCGAGCCGTTCAGCCGTACTATGTACCACACATGCTTGTGCCAACACTTCGCCTGAAACGAGTGCCAACAGCAAAGACAATCCCATCAACCGCATTCATTACCTCCTAGAAAATACCGACCATGTTGCAGAACATTCCGACCCACGTCATCGCCGGCCCATTGGGCGCCGGCAAGACCAGCCTGATCAAGCACTTGCTGGCGCAACGCCCGGCGAACGAGCGTTGGGCGGTGTTGATCAACGAGTTCGGCCAGATCGGCCTCGACGCTGCACTGCTGACCCGGGACATCGAAGGTATAGCACTGGGCGAAGTGGCCGGGGGCTGTTTGTGCTGCGTGAATGGTGCGCCGTTTCAGATCGGTCTCGGGCGCCTGCTGCGCAGGGCGCGGCCGGATCGATTGTTCATCGAGCCATCGGGGCTGGGTCATCCGGCGCAGTTGCTCAGGCAGTTGGGTGAAGCGCCGTGGCAAGGGGTGCTGGCGGTTCAGCCTTGTGTACTGGTACTGGATGCCCAGGCGCTTGCTGTCGGCAAACCGCTGCCTGCCAGTCAACAGGAGACGTTGAACAGGGCAGGGTTGCTGCTGTTGAACAAGTCCGAAGATCTCGATGCCGCTGACAGGCAGCGTATCGCCGCGCTACTGCCCGCAAGTCGGCTGTACTGGACGCAGCAGGCCGTGTTGCCGTTGAGCGAATTACCCGGGTTTGCAACCCAGGCTGTGGCGGGTGTGGATAACTTCAGGGTGCCTCAGGGACTGGCGCAGATGCCGGCGGTCTGGAGTGACCCTGCATTACCGATTTGCCTGAGTCAGGATCAGGAGGGCGGTTGGAGCATTGGCTGGCGTTGGCATCCGAGTCAGGCATTCGATGCGGCGCTGGTTGGCCAATGGCTGGAAAGCCTTGCCTGGCGGCGGGCGAAGCTGGTTATCCACAGCGTCGGCGGCTGGGTATCGGTGAATGCACTGGATAATTCGGTACTGGAATGGCGGCCCAGTGAGTGGCGGCGGGATTCGCGGATCGAGTTGATTTTCAGTGAACCGCAGGATGTTGATTCGTTGCAGAGGGCTTTGGCGGAATGTCGATTGGGTTGAAGATCAAAAAATCCAAGAGCAAAAGATCGCAGCCCGCGGCAGCTCCTACGGGGGAATGCATTTCAAAAATCAGGAGCCTGGGAGCTTTGATTTATGGGCGCCACTTGGTGTGTTCCTGTCGCCATTGGCTCAACTCGATGACCTCGGCACGAGGCTTCACCACCTCGGCCACCGCAGGCGTATCGTCGAATGGCATGGGGTAGGGCGCCAGTTCGATCTGTGCGCTGTGGGCCCCGAATTGAGTGATCGTGCCGTTGTGTCGGGTTTCGCCGGTCACGGTGAATTCGAAGTTATACACGCGGGCCAGACGCCGCCGACCGTTGGCGTCTTTGATGAAGGCGATTTTTTTCAACGCCACGTTGCCGTCCAGCAACTCGATTCCGAGCTTGCTGCAATGCTGCATGACCCGCTCCAGCGCCCGCTCGCGCATGCCATGGTTGTGCCATAGCCACGCGCCGCCAGTGGCGAGCAGCATCAGCACAAAGATATTTCCGAGGGTCAGCATGAAAGGTTGCTCCAACAAGATAGTGTCAGCTTAACTGCGTCGCCGGTCTGTCGTACAGGCTGTGTTTCGTCGCATACTGCGCGGCTTGAATTTCCAATGTTTTACGGAACTCGCCGAATGAAACGTACGCCCCATCTGCTCGCCATCCAGTCCCACGTGGTGTTCGGCCACGCTGGCAACAGCGCCGCTGTTTTTCCGATGCAGCGGGTCGGGGTGAATGTCTGGCCGCTCAATACCGTGCAGTTCTCCAACCACACCCAATATGGCCAGTGGACCGGTGACGTGCTGGCCCCGCATCAGATTCCCGAGTTGGTGGAAGGGATCGCAGCGATTGGCGAACTAGGCAACTGCGATGCCGTGTTGTCCGGTTACCTGGGCAGTGCGGCCCAGGGCCGGGCCATTCTGACGGGGGTGGCGCGGATCAAATCGATCAATCCCAAGGCGCTGTATCTGTGCGATCCGGTGATGGGCCACCCGGAGAAGGGGTGCAGTGTGCCGGCGGAGGTAAGCGATTTCCTGCTGGAAGAAGCGGCCGCCGTGGCGGATTTCATGTGCCCGAACCAACTGGAACTGGACAGTTTCTCCGGGCGCAGGCCGCAGTCCCTGTTCGATTGCCTGGCCATGGCGCGAGCACTGCTGGCGCGTGGTCCGAAAGCGGTATTGGTCAAGCATCTGGCCTATCCCGGCAAGCCGGCAGACGTTTTCGAGATGCTTTTGGTGACCGGAGAGGGCAGCTGGCACCTGCGTCGTCCCATGTTGGCATTTCCCCGTCAGCCCGTGGGTGTTGGCGACCTGACCTCCGGTCTGTTCCTGGCGCGCGTCCTGTTGGGCGACAGCCTGGTGGCGGCGTTTGAGTTCGCGGCGTCGGCCGTGCATGAAGTGCTGCTGGAAACCCAGGCCTGTGCCAGCTATGAGCTGGAACTGGTGCGAGCGCAAGACCGCATTGCTCATCCGCGGGTGCGGTTCGAGGCGATGGCGATCAGTCTCTGAATTTGGCGTTGAACCCATTCGCGAGCAGGTCGAATCGTCGCACCGTCGCTCCCACATTGATCTTCAGCGGGCACGAGATATGTGAACGATGGAGATCCCCTGTGGGAGCGACGGTGCGACGATTCGACTTGCTCGCAAAAGCTATCTGAAGCCGATAACAGGCTTCAGGCGTCGTCCTTGATTTCCTGGTAACGCTTTTCCAGTTCCTGCCGGATCTGCCGACGCTGCTGGGCCTGCATGAAACGACGCTTGTCTTCGCTATTCTGTGGTTGCAGCGGCGGGACTGCCGCCGGTTTGCGCTGGTCATCCACCGCGACCATGGTGAAGAAGCAGCTATTGGTGTGGCGCACAGAGCGCTCGCGGATGTTCTCGGTCACCACCTTGATGCCCACCTCCATCGAGGTGTTGCCGGTGTAATTGACCGAGGCCAGGAAGGTCACCAGTTCGCCGACATGTATCGGCTCGCGAAAAATCACCTGATCCACCGACAAAGTCACCACATAGCGGCCGGCATATCGGCTGGCGCAGGCGTAGGCCACTTCGTCGAGGTACTTGAGCAGGGTACCGCCGTGAACATTGCCAGAAAAATTGGCCATGTCGGGGGTCATCAATACCGTCATCGACAGCTGGGCGTTTCCGGGTTCCATAGCGTTCTCACGGGTCAAGGCAGGTTTTCGGAAGGGCGCACCTCTGCGGGTGCGTGGTCGGTTTTTTCAAACCACAGTTATCGGGACGCCGGGCGGATGATCGCCGTCACGCTCCAACGATCTGTTTCCATATATTGCACCGCCTTTCTGCCGGAAGTCGCGGTGTTACCCTTCAAATGCCTGCCCCAAGGGCAATTCCTACCTGTAAACCGGATTTTTACTCTGCTCAGTCAGGCCTGTCCCGGGGTTGGCGCTTGAGCAATCGCGACCAAGGAGCCCACACCATGCATGCCATCAGTTTTATTCAGGACCTGGCAGTGATCATGTTGGTTGCGGGTGTGGTGACGGTGCTGTTCCATCGCTTCAAACAGCCTGTGGTCCTCGGGTATATCGTCGCCGGCTTCATCATCGGCCCGCACACGCCGCCGTTCGGCCTGATCCACGACGAAGAAACCATCAAGACCCTCGCCGAACTCGGGGTGATTTTCCTGATGTTCTGCCTGGGCCTGGAGTTCAGCCTGCGCAAGCTGTTCAAGGTGGGCGCCACGGCGTTCATCGCGGCATTCCTGGAAATCGTGCTGATGATCTGGATCGGCTACGAGATTGGCCGCTGGTTCGACTGGAACACCATGGACTCGCTGTTCCTCGGCGCGATCCTGGCGATTTCCTCGACCACCATCATCGTCAAGGCCCTGAATGACCTGAAGATGAAGAACGAGCGCTTCGCCCAGCTGATCTTCGGCGTATTGATCGTCGAAGATATCCTCGGTATCGGCATCATTGCCTTGTTGTCGAGCATCGCCGTCAGCGGCACGGTCAGCTCCGGTGAAGTCTTTTCCACGGTCGGCAAGCTCTCGCTGTTCATGATCGTCGCGCTGGTCATCGGCATTCTTCTGGTCCCGCGACTGCTGGCCTACGTGGCGAAATTCGACAGCAACGAGATGCTGCTGATCACCGTGCTGGGGCTGTGCTTCGGCTTCTGCCTGCTGGTGGTCAAACTCGAATACAGCATGGTGCTCGGGGCATTCCTGATCGGCGCGATCATGGCTGAGTCCCGGCAATTGCTGAAGATCGAACGCTTGATCGAGCCGGTACGCGACCTGTTCAGCGCCATCTTCTTTGTTGCGATCGGCTTGATGCTGGATCCGATGATCCTGCTGCAATACGCTTGGCCCATCGCGGTCATCACCGTTGCCGTGGTACTGGGCAAGATGGTGTCCTGCGGCCTCGGCGCTTTTATCGCCGGCAACGACGGACGCACCTCACTGCGGGTCGGGATGGGGCTTTCACAGATTGGCGAATTTTCCTTCATCATCGCCTCGCTGGGCATGACCTTGCAGGTCACCAGTAACTTCCTCTATCCGGTGGCCGTGGCAGTGTCGGTGCTCACTACGCTGATGACGCCGTACTTGATTCGCGCGGCTGACCCACTGTCAATCAAGCTGGCGGCGGTGATGCCGCAACGCCTGAGTCGGGTGTTGGGCATGTACGGCGAATGGTTGCGCAGCATTCAGCCTCAGGGCGAGGGCGCGCTGCTGGCGTCGATGATTCGGCGGATCCTGTTGCAGGTGGGGGTCAATCTGGCGCTGGTGATTGCGATTTTCTTCGCGGGCGCGTACTTCGCCGAGCGCATTTCCGCTTACCTGCAAGACTGGATCAGTGACCCGAGCTGGCAGAAAGCGTTGATCTGGGGTGGGGCGCTGCTGCTGTCGCTGCCGTTTCTGATCGCCGCCTATCGCAAGCTCAAGGCGCTGTCGATGCTACTGGCGGAGATGGGGGTGAAGCCGGAAATGGCCGGACGCCACACACAGCGAGTGCGACGGGTGATCTCCGAAGTGATCCCGATTCTCTCGCTGCTGGTGATCTTCCTGCTGTTGGCAGCCTTGTCGGCCAGTATTCTGCCGACCAACAAGTTGCTGGTACTGATCGTCGTCGTCGCGGCCGCCGTGGCGGCGCTACTCTGGCGCTGGTTCATCCGCGTGCATACGCGCATGCAGGTGGCCTTGCTGGAAACCCTGGACAACCACAAGGATTCGCCGGGGCATTGACCACTGGGGGCGCGTCAGACGGCTCAGCTTTCCAGCCAGACGTCCCGCGCCCAGTGCCATACCGATTCCCAGGTTTCTTCGGCAATCAGCTCTTCATCGGCCAGCCACAGCACCACGGTGCCGTCTTCTTCGACCAGGTAGTAGTTGTCGCCGTCCTGGCAGATCGGGATCATGCTGCGATCGATGCCGGCATCCCAGGCGTTTGCGGCAACGTCCGGCAGGTAGGTGTGGGATTGCGGGTCGGTGACGGTCACCGGCTCCAGGCTGCCGTAGACCACGTCGCTGACGGTCAGCAAAAATTCTCTGAAGACAAACGGAATGTCGATGAACAGTTGTTCCTCGATTTCTACCAGTTGATCTTCGTCGGGCAGCTCCAAGGGGACCGGTACCGGTTCGTTGGCTTCACGCAGTTGTTCGATGATTTCTTCCACGTCCGGGATCCTCTTGCTGATGGCGCGGTTTAGTTGGGGCGGTTTATACAGTAGCTCGCTATAGATGCAACCGCGAAATAGAAAACCCCGGCCTGGGCCGGGGTTTTTTTATGGGACAGGTTTAACGCAAGTCGGTTCAGCCGTTCTGGCGGATACCTGCGACCAGCCAAGGCTGGTTCTCGCCCTGCGGACGTTCCATGTTCCAGCTTTCGCTGAACACTTCGCCCTGGTCGAAGCGCGAAGTCTTCGACACACCGCTGAAGGTCAGGGTGGCGATGGTCTTGTCGGCGCGATCATCCACGCCATCCAGCTGGACGTTGAGGTTATCGATGTAGGTGGACTGGAAACCTTCGCCCAGCTCGGCCCGTTCGCGCTTGAGGAACTCGAGCAGTTGCGGGGTCACGAACTCGGAGATCTTGTCCATTTCGTTGGCGTCCCAGTGCTGTTGCAGGGACTGGAAATGGTTGCGGGCGGCTTCAATGAAGTTCTTTTCATTGAACCAGGCCGGGGCATTGATCACCGGACGAGCGGCTACAGGGGCTGCCGAACCGCCGAAGATCGAACCCATGGCTGCTGGCTTCTGCTCGAACGCTTCACGCTGCATCGGCGCGCCAGCCGGAGCCAGGTGCTCCTGCTGCTTGCGGCGACGGGCGGCGATGAAACGGAAGACCAGGAAGGCGATGACCGCCATGATCAGGATATCGAAGATCTGCATGCCTTCGAAGCCGCCACCCATGAACATGGAGGCCAGCAGGCCACCGGCAGCGATGCCGGCCAGAGGGCCGAGCCAGCGCGAAGCACCGCCAGCCTTGGCGGCAGCGCCAGCGGCACCGGCGGCGCCCGCAGTGGCGGCAGCACCGCCTGCGGCAGAAGAAGGAGCCATTTGGCTGGTCTGGTGAGTCGGCGCAGCGCCGGAACTCTTGCCGCCACCAAAGCGCTTGGCGTTGGCGTCGAGGCTCATCGTCAGGCCGATGCACAACGCCATGGCGATGCTAAGAAAACGTTTCATAAAGGGAATTCCCATTTGTGGAAGGCACGCGCGCCATGTTGCACAGGTGAAGTGTTACTGGCTAGCGGCAGATTGTTTCGGGCTTTTGCCTGACAGGTTTCGTTCAGCTTCAGTCAGGTCAATAAGGCCTGTTAACTTTGGTCTGTAGGATTTGTGATTTGGTTCTGTAGGAATGAATTCTGTAGGAGCGAGCTTGCTCGCGAAAAACGTCAGGACAACGCACTCACCCAGAATGAACGCGTCACCGTTGACGACCTTCGCGAGCAAGCTCGCTCCTGCAGAAAGCCGAGCGCGGGCGTCAGATCGCTTCCAGTTTGGCGTAGCCAAGCATCAGCCACTTGCTGCCTTCGCTGAAGTTCACCTGGACCCGGGCCTGAGCCCCTGCGCCTTCGAAGTTCAGGATCACGCCGTCGCCGAACACTGAATGGCGTACCGTCTGGCCCAGACTGAACCCGGTGTCCGGGATCTCGCTGCCACCAAACAGACTGCTGGAACTCTGCTGCTGACCGCCGCCGAACGGACGGCTGACGCTGTTGGACAGGCGCACTTCCTGGATCAGACCTTTCGGTATCTCCCGTACGAAACGCGACACCTTGTTGTAGGTCTCGCTGCCGTACAGGCGTCGGGTTTCGGCATAGGTCATCACCAGGTTCTGCATGGCCCGGGTGATGCCGACATAGGCCAGGCGGCGCTCTTCCTCGAGACGGCCGGGTTCTTCCAGGCTCATCTTGTGCGGGAACAGGCCTTCTTCCATGCCCACCAGAAATACGTAAGGAAATTCCAGGCCTTTGGCGCTGTGCAGGGTCATCAGTTGAATGCTGTCTTCGTGCTCGTCGGCCTGGGTATCCCCGGCCTCCAGCGACGCATGGCCGAGGAACGCCGCCAATGGCGACAGGTCTTCATCTTCTTCCGCGTTTTCGAAGTTGCGCGCGGCGCTGACCAGTTCCTCAAGGTTTTCTACCCGGGCCTGGCCTTTCTCGCCTTTTTCCGCTTCGTGGTAGGCGATCAGCCCCGACTGCTCGATGACGGTCTGGGTCATCAGGTGCAGGGGCATTTCCATGCATTTGGCGGCGAGGTTCTCGATCAGCTCGATAAATGCCCCGAGAGCGCCCGCGGCGCGCCCGGTCAGGCCTTTATTGGCGACCAGCAGGCGCATGGCTTCCCACATCGACACATCGCTGTGACGGGCATGGTCGCGGATCGCTTCGACAGTTTTCTCGCCGATGCCACGGGCCGGAACGTTGATCACCCGCTCCAGCGCCGCATCGTTGCCGCGGCCTTCCAGCAAGCGCAGGTAGGCCATGGCATTCTTGATTTCAGCCCGCTCGAAAAAGCGCTGGCCGCCGTAGATGCGGTACGGAATACGCTCGCGCAACAAGGCTTCTTCCAAAACGCGCGATTGGGCATTGGAGCGGTACAGAATCGCGATATCACTGCGCAACAGGCCGGTTTTCAGCGCACTTTGGATGGTTTCCACCACATAGCGCGCTTCATCATGCTCGTTGAACGCGGCATATAGATTGATCGCTTCGCCTTCACCGCCGTCGGTCCACAACTCCTTGCCCATGCGCCCGGTGTTATTGGCGATCAGGGCGTTGGCAGCCTTGAGGATCCCGGCGGTAGAGCGGTAGTTCTGCTCAAGACGAATGGTCTCGGCATCGGGAAAATCGTCGGAATACTGATAAATGTTCTCGATTTTCGCGCCGCGCCAGCCGTAGATGGACTGATCGTCATCGCCGACCACCATCAGGCTGTCGCCGCCCTTGGCCAGCAGACGCAACCAGGCGTACTGCACGGCGTTGGTGTCCTGGAACTCGTCCACCAGAATGTGTCGGAAGCGCTTTTGATAATGCGCGAGCAAGCCTGGGTTATCGCGCCACAGGTCGAGGGCGCGCAGCAGCAATTCGGAGAAGTCGATGACACCGGCGCGCAGGCACGCGGCCTCATAGGCTTCATAAATGCTGCGCATGGTGGCCAGGAACAAATCGCCGCTGGCCTGGATGTGTTGCGGGCGCAGACCTTCGTCTTTCTGCCCGTTGATGAACCACTGGGCCTGACGGGCCGGCCAGCGTTGCTCGTCCAGGCCCAACTCGCGGATCACCCGCTTGACCAGTCGCTGCTGGTCGTCGCTGTCGAGAATCTGGAAAGTCTGGCTCAGGCCGGCTTCCTGCCAATGCGCCCGCAACAAGCGATGCGCCAGGCCGTGGAAGGTGCCGACCCACATGCCGGCCGGGTTGATACCCATCAACTGTTCGATGCGATGACGCATCTCGGCAGCGGCCTTGTTGGTGAAGGTTACCGACAGGATCGAGTGGGGCGAGGCGTTTTCGACCTGGATCAACCAGGCGATACGGTGCACCAGCACTCGGGTTTTACCGGAACCAGCACCGGCCAGGACCAACTGACGACCCACGGAGGCAGCTACGGCCTGGCGTTGGGCATCGTTGAGGGAGTTCAGCAGAAGGGAGAGATCATCGCGCATCAGGGCATTCTAGGGGGCGGCGCGACCCCGGGCAAACCCCGCTTTGCTTCAGGCGATGAAAGTCATGTGCAGGACGACCGGTCGGTCAGCGGCTGCAAGCGTTGGCGGGACTCGCCTGGACGCTTTTACGGCGGGGAAAGCAGCGGATATTTTTAGCTGTTTTATGACCTGGGGCTGTTTGGCCCGGGCAGTTGCTTGTGTATGCTCCGTGCACGTTTCGGGCTCATGCTCACTATTATAAGAACAAGAACTTTGCCTATGACCCTCAGCTCCGACCTGTCGGGCCCCGCGGTGGATCCTCGGGTTATCCGCAAACAGTACGCCATGGAAATGGCGGTCGAACGCACGCGCCTGCTGTATCAAGGCTCATTGCTGCCCACGCTGTTCATGTTGATCAATGGCCTGGTCTGCGCCTGGTTGCTCTGGAGTCCGCAGCGCTACTTCCTGGTCAGCGTCTGGCTGGTGTGGTTGTTGTCGTTGGTGGCATTGCGGGTGATTCAGGTCGCGGCCTTCGACTCGGCGATTCCCAATCGCCAGGCCCATCCGATCTGGCGCCGCATGTTTTTGCTGGGTTCGGCCCTGACCGGCCTGACCCTGGCCGGCGCCGGCATTGCGCTGGTCCCTGGCGACAACTTCATCCAGCAAGCCTGGGTATTCGGTCTGATCGGAGCGGCTGCGCTCTCGGCCAGCGTTGCCTACGCGGTCAGCCTGCCTGCCTTCCTGTCCTTTACCTTGCCCTGCCTGTTGCCGGCCATCGGCTATCTGTTCTGGGGCGGCGATGAGCAGGGACAGGGTTGGGGCTGGTTCGGCCTGATTCTGCTGGGCGCGTTGAGCGTGGTCGCCTGGCAGGTCAATCGGCTGATCGATAGCGGACTGTTGCGGCGCTTCCAGAATCAGGCACTGATCGAGCACTTGCAGCAGGCTCGAAGCGAAGGCGACCGGCTCAATCACAAGCTCGCCAAGGAAATCGACCAGCGCCGTCGAGCCGAAGACGAATTGCGTGCGATTCAAACCGGGCTGGAAGGCCGCATCGCCCAGCGCAGCCTGGAGCTGGACTCCGCCAATCAGGCCTTGAGCAAAAGTGAAGCGCGACTGGCGCTGGCGTTGAAGGCCAGTGAGCTGGGGTTGTGGGACTGGAACCTGAAAACCGATGAAGTCCACCACACCCATCTCCAGGAGCTGTTCGGCCTGGAGCCGGAGTTTGTCACGGCGATGCTGCGCCACCTCAAGCCGCGCCTGCACCCCGATGACTTGCCGTCGCTCAAGCGCGCGCTGGTCGAGCATTTGAAAGGCCGCAGCGAGGATTATCAGGTTGAGTACCGCGTGCGCCATGTCGATGGCCATTGGGTGTGGATCGAAGACCGTGGTCGAGCGGTTGAGCGCAGTGACAACGGCCGGGTCATCCGCATGGTCGGCACCCGCCGCGACATCAGCGTGAGTAAAAGCCTGGAAGTGCAGCGGCAACTGGCAGCGACCGTGTTCGAGGCCGCCAGCGAAGGCATCGTGATTTTCGACCCGAACTACGCGCTGATCGCCGTCAACCAGGCGTTCAGTCGAGTCACCGGCTATGCCATCGAGGACATGCTCGGGCGCAATGTGGTCGACTTGCCCTGCAGTCGTGATGCCCGCCGGCACTATGCGACGATCCATCAGGCGCTGGAGCAACAGGGGACCTGGCAAGGCGAGCTGGTGGAAACCCGCAAGAACGGCGAGTTGTATCCGCAATGGCTGCAACTGAACACCGTACGCGATGCTCGGGGAAACGTAAGCCATATTGTGGGCTTCTTCGCCGATTTATCGGCGCGACGGCAATCTGAAGAGCGCATGCGCTACCTGACCCATTACGACGAGCTCACCGGCCTGGCCAACCGATCGCTATTTCGCGAGCGGCTGAGCGAAGCTCACCAGCGAGTGCGCCAAGGCGGCTACCGCAGCCTGGCATTGCTGCACATCAACCTGGATCGTTTCAAACTGCTCAACGACAGCCTGGGCCATGAAATCGCCGATCAGTTGTTGCAAAAAATAGCCCGGCGCCTGGTCAACGCGCTGCCCGAGGCGGACACCATCGCGCGTTTGTCCGGCGACGAGTTCGCCGTGTTGTTCAATGCCTACGGCAACCTCTCGAGCCTGGCGCGAGTAGCGACGCGCTTGTCGTCCAAGTTGCGTACGCCGATGACCGTCGAGGGCCACGAATTGGTGGTGAGCGCTTCAATGGGCATCAGTCTGCTGCCGGACAACGCCCGGGAAGTTTCCGCGCTGGTCAGTCAGTCGAACATCGCCATGCAGCATGCCAAGCACTTGGGCGGCAACAATTTCCAGTTCTACACCGACAGTCTGCAAGCCAGCACGCTGGAACGCCTGCAGCTGGAAAATCAGCTGCGCAAGGCCATCGAAGAAAAGCAATTGAAGGTGTTTTACCAACCCAAGCTGTGCCTCGCCACGGGCCGGTTGAACGCTGCCGAGGCGCTGGTGCGCTGGGATCACCCAACCATGGGTAGCATCCCGCCAGGGGATTTCATTGGGCTTGCCGAGGAAACGGGCCTGATTGGCCCCATTGGCGAATTCGTGTTGCGCCAGGCCTGCTGGCAAGCCTGCGAGTGGCAACGTCAGGGGCTTGCGCCGATTCGCATGTCGGTCAACCTGTCGGTGCATCAACTGCGGCATGGCAAGCTGGTCAGCCTGGTGCGACAGGTGCTGGAAGAAACCGGCCTGGCGCCGCACAACCTGGAGCTGGAGCTCACCGAAAGTCATCTGCTGGACAGCGTCGAGCACATTATCGCCACCTTCCAGCAGCTGCGAAATCTTGGGGTAAAACTGGCGATTGACGATTTTGGTACCGGTTATTCGTCCCTGAGCTACCTCAAGCGCATCCCGGTGGATTACGTGAAGATCGATCAGGCGTTTATCCGTGGCCTGGGGGAGGGCACTGTGGATGCGGCGATTACCCGGGCAATCATTGCCATGGCCCATGGCCTGTCGTTGAAAGTGGTGGCTGAAGGGGTGGAGCGGCCGGAGCAGCTTGAGTTTTTGAAGGCTGAGCGCTGCGATGAGGTACAGGGCTATCTGATCAGTCGGCCCGTAGAGGCCGACGGCCTGTTGCAACAGCTGCGTGCGGACGCGAAGCCCTTGTAAGGGCTACATGGAGCGCGCAAGGCGTGAAACGGGGGCATCGAGTTACGCATTGAGCAGGCAAAAAGACGATTCTTGTAGTATAACTACAAGCTTGCTACATCCCCGGCACCTGCCAATAACAAAGAGTCGATCCCTTTGAATCTGCTGCAACACATCGCCCAGTCTCGCCACCTGTTACGCAAGTCGGAGCTCAAGGTCGCCGACCACGTGCTGCTTGACCCTGCGGCAGTGATGCACAGTTCCATGGCCGACCTGGCCCATAGCGTGGGGATCAGCGAGCCGACGATTGTGCGGTTCTGCCGCGCCATCGGGTGCTCCGGGTTCCAGGATTTGAAGCTGAAGCTGGCGCAGAGTCTGGCGGCGGGTGCGAGCTTCGGGCAGTTCGCGATCCATGAAGACGATTCGGTCGCTGACTACAGCCTGAAAATCTTCGACACCACCCTGCACACCCTGATGGAGGTCCGCGAGCGGCTCGATCCGGTGGAGTTGCAGCGGGCCGTGACGCTCATGTCCCAGGCCCAGCGTGTGGAGTTCTACGGCTTTGGGGCGTCGGGTGCGGTGGCGGCGGATGCCCAGCACAAGTTTTTCCGCTTGCTGCTGACCGCTGCGGCCTATTCCGACCCGCACATGCAGGCGATGTCGGCGGTGACCCTGAAGCCGACCGACGTGGCGATCTGCATTTCCCAGTCCGGGCGCTCCAAGGACCTGTTGATCACCGCCAACCTGGTGCGTGAAAGCGGCGCCTCGCTGATCACCCTGTGCCCGAGCCAGACACCCTTGGCCGAGCTGTCGACGGTCAATCTGGCGATCGACGTGCATGAAGACACCGAAATCTATACACCGCTGACTTCGCGCATCGCCCACCTGGTGGTGATCGACGTATTGGCGATGGGCGTGGCCATGGCGCGCGGGCCGAGCCTGGTCAATCACCTCAAGAGCGTCAAGCGCAGCCTGCGCAGCTTGCGACTGTCGCCCAAGTCGGTGAAAGCGCTGGACGACTGATTCTGACCCCAGATGGCTGGAAGGTCGTTCCGACCTTCATTCGCGGGCAAGCCCGCTCCCACAGGGTTCATGGTGCTCACACATTTTGTGCAACACAGTCGATCCCTGTGGGAGCGGCGGTGCGGCGATCCGACTTGCCCGCGAAGGCGTCCTCTAAAGCGACAACTTTCATCTGCCTGTAACCCGCAAGCCGCCAAACCGTCATCCCCCATGCCCATCCTGTAACTCCCGTCATCGCCTTGGGAGACTCGAAATGGCCCAGCCCTACGAAGAACGCAACAGCGCCGTCAGAACCCGTCGCCAGCAGGAAGACCAGCGCCGCATGGAATTTCGCCGCGCCATCGAAGATCGTTGCGAACGCCGCCAGCTGCTGGCCGAGATTGGCGACTTTCCCGACGAACTGGAACTCAACTACTGGCAGGCAGCTCCCGCGGCTTCCCGTCGAAACGCTCAACCAGGGCGCTGATCTGCAGCCGCTCGCTGCGGATAAACGCAAGGAACGCGTGCGCCACCGGTGACAGTCGCTTGGCCTTGGCCTGCACCAGGCACCAGCTGCGATACAGCGGCAGCTCTTCGACCGGCAACTCGATCAGGCCGCCGGTCGCCAATTCAAGGTTCAGGGCGTGGCGCGTCAACAGCGCCAGGCCCAGACCCGCCGACACACATTCGCGTTGCGCTTCGGCTGACGAGACCTCCTGGGTCTGGTTGAAGTGCACACGTTTCTCCTTGAAATACTCTTCACAGGCCAGCCGTGTTCCGGAACCGGACTCGCGCAGCAGGAGTGTGTAAGGTTCCAGGTCCTGCAAGCGTAGAGGGCCCATGCGACACAACGGATGATCCGGTGGCGCCACGGCGACGATCGGGTTGTTGAGGAACGGCAGGAATTCCAGGCCCATATCCTGCGGCACCATGGACATGATCACCAGGTCATCGCGATTATCGGAAAGACGTCGAATCACTTGCCCCCGGTTGACCACCGTCAGTTGCAGGTTCACCTCTGGATGCTGGCGCTTGAACGCGGCAAACAGATGCGGCACGAAATACTTGGCGCTGGATTCCACCGCCAGTTTCAGTTGGCCCTGCAACGAGCCTTGCATGTCCGAGAGCTGCATATCGAGGTTTTCCAGGCGGCCGAAAATGTCCCGACTGGCGCGCTGTAAAGCCTCGGCCGCTTCCGTCATGTAGAGTTTTTTGCCTACGTAATCGAACAAGGGCTGACCAATCAGCTCCTCGAGTTGACGAATCTGCAGGCTGACGGCAGGTTGTGTGAGCGACATTTCTTCGGCTGCACGGCTGTAGGACCTCAAATCACAGACTTCGTTGAAGATCTGCAGCTGACGCAATGTCAGACGCATCAAGGACTTACGCATAATTAAAGGTCTCCGTCGGCAGACTGATGCGTCAACTATAAGTCTTTACTTATGCATGACCCAATAATTAATCATTTTTGTTAATCCCTTGTGGGGGCTAGTGTGGGGCTGCGACTAAATTGAAACATTTGGTCACGCGTCGACCTGGTCTAGCAGGTCGTGGGTACCACCGGCTCAAGGGAACCTCCAAGTGATAAAAAAGATCCTGATCGCCAACCGTGGTGAGATTGCCGTAAGAATCGTGCGTGCCTGCGCCGAGATGGGCATTCGCTCGGTCGCGGTCTATTCCGACGCCGACCGCCATGCCCTGCATGTGAAGCGTGCGGACGAAGCCCACAGCATCGGTGCCGATCCGCTGGCCGGCTACCTGAACCCGCGCAAGCTGGTGAACCTGGCTGTGGAAACCGGCTGCGATGCCTTGCACCCAGGCTACGGTTTCCTTTCGGAAAATGCCGAACTGGCGGAGATCTGCGCCGAGCGCGGTATCAAATTCATTGGCCCGTCGGCTGAAGTGATTCGCCGCATGGGCGACAAGACCGAAGCTCGCCGCAGCATGATCAAGGCTGGCGTGCCGGTCACCCCGGGCACTGAAGGCAATGTTTCGGGGATCGAAGAAGCCCTCGTCGAAGGCGAGCGCATCGGTTACCCGGTGATGCTCAAGGCCACTTCCGGTGGTGGCGGTCGCGGCATTCGTCGCTGCAACAGCCGCGAAGAACTCGAGCAGGCGTTCCCCCGCGTGATCTCCGAAGCCACCAAGGCGTTCGGTTCGGCGGAAGTGTTTCTGGAAAAATGCATCGTCAATCCGAAACACATCGAAGCGCAGATCCTCGGCGACAGCTTTGGCAACGTGGTGCATCTGTTTGAGCGTGACTGCTCGATCCAGCGCCGCAACCAGAAGCTCATCGAAATCGCCCCGAGCCCGCAACTGACCCCGGAACAGCGCGCCTACATCGGCGACCTGTCGGTGCGTGCGGCCAAGGCCGTGGGTTACGAAAACGCCGGTACCGTGGAGTTCCTGCTCGCCGAGGGCGAGGTGTACTTCATGGAGATGAACACCCGGGTGCAGGTGGAACACACCATCACCGAGGAAATCACCGGCATCGACATCGTCCGCGAGCAGATTCGCATCGCGTCCGGCTTGCCGCTTTCGGTGAAACAGGAAGACATCCAGCACCGCGGTTTCGCGCTGCAATTCCGGATCAACGCCGAAGACCCGAAAAACAACTTCCTGCCGAGCTTCGGCAAAATCACCCGTTACTACGCGCCCGGCGGTCCCGGCGTGCGTACCGACACGGCGATCTACACCGGTTACACCATTCCACCGTTCTATGACTCCATGTGCCTGAAACTGGTGGTCTGGGCGCTGACCTGGGACGAGGCGATGGACCGTGGCTTGCGAGCTCTGGACGACATGCGTCTGCAAGGGGTCAAGACCACCGCCGCGTACTACCAGGAAATCCTGCGCAACCCGGAATTCCGTAGCGGCCAGTTCAACACCAGCTTCGTTGAAAGCCACCCTGAACTGACCAACTACTCGATCAAGCGCAAACCCGAAGAGCTGGCCCTGGCCATCGCCGCCGCCATCGCCGCCCACGCAGGCCTGTGAGGAATAAAACAATGTCCAAGAAGATTCATGTAACCGACACCATCCTGCGCGACGCCCACCAATCGCTGCTCGCCACCCGCATGCGCACCGAAGACATGCTGCCGATCTGCGACAAGCTCGACAAAGTCGGCTATTGGTCGCTCGAATGCTGGGGCGGCGCGACGTTCGACGCCTGCGTACGTTTTCTCAAAGAAGATCCGTGGGAGCGCCTGCGCCAACTGCGTGCCGCATTGCCTAACACGCGTCTGCAAATGCTATTGCGTGGTCAAAACCTGCTGGGCTACCGCCACTACAGCGACGACGTGGTCAAAGCCTTCGTCGCCAAGGCAGCGGTCAACGGCATAGACGTGTTCCGCATCTTCGATGCCATGAACGACGTACGTAACCTGCGCACGGCCATCGAGGCGGTAAAAGCCGCCGGCAAACACGCTCAGGGCACCATCGCGTACACCACCAGCCCGGTGCACACCATCGACGCGTTCGTGGCCCAGGCCCGGCAAATGGAAGCCATGGGTTGCGACTCGGTGGCGATCAAGGACATGGCCGGTCTGCTGACTCCTTACGCTACTGGCGAACTGGTCCGGGCGTTGAAATCCGAGCAGTCGCTGCCCGTGTTCATTCACTCGCACGATACCTCTGGCATGGCCACCATGTGCCAACTCAAGGCTATCGAAAACGGCGCCGACCACATCGACACCGCGATCTCCAGCTTCGCATCCGGCACCAGCCACCCTGGCACCGAATCGATGGTCGCTGCCCTTAAAGGCACCGAATTCGATACAGGCCTGAACCTGGAACTGCTGCAAGAGATCGGGCTGTACTTCTACGCCGTGCGCAAGAAGTATCACCAGTTCGAAAGCGAATTCACCGCTGTCGACACCCGCGTGCAAGTCAACCAGGTACCGGGCGGGATGATTTCCAACCTGGCCAACCAGTTGAAAGAGCAGGGCGCCCTCAACCGCATGAGCGAAGTGCTGGCGGAGATCCCGCGGGTTCGCGAAGACCTCGGCTTCCCGCCGCTGGTGACCCCGACTTCGCAAATCGTCGGCACCCAGGCGTTCTTCAACGTGCTGGCCGGCGAGCGCTACAAGACCATCACCAACGAAGTGAAACTTTACCTGCAAGGCGGCTACGGCAAGGCGCCAGGCACCGTGAACGAACAACTGCGTCGTCAGGCGATCGGCAGCGAAGAGGTGATCGACGTCCGTCCAGCTGACTTGCTCAAGCCGGAAATGACCAAGCTGCGTGCCGAAATCGGCGCCGTGGCCAAGTCTGAAGAAGACGTGCTGACCTACGCCATGTTCCCGGACATCGGGCGCAAATTCCTCGAAGAACGCGCTGCCGGCACCCTGACTCCAGAAGTGCTGTTGCCGATTCCGGAAGCGGGCGGCGTGACCTCCGCCGGTGGCGAAGGCGTGCCGACCGAGTTCGTCATCGACGTCCACGGCGAAACCTACCGCGTCGACATCACTGGCGTTGGCGTCAAGGCGGAAGGCAAGCGTCACTTCTACCTGTCCATCGACGGCATGCCGGAAGAAGTGGTGTTCGAACCGCTCAACGAGTTCGTCGGCGGCGGCAGCAGCAAGCGCAAGCAAGCGACTGCACCGGGCCACGTCAGCACCACCATGCCAGGCAATATCGTCGACGTGCTGGTCAAGGAAGGCGACATGGTCAAAGCCGGCCAGTCCGTACTGATCACCGAAGCGATGAAGATGGAAACCGAAGTCCAGGCAGCCATCGCCGGCAAAGTCACCGCCATCCACGTGGCCAAGGGCGACCGGGTAAACCCGGGCGAAATCCTGATCGAGATCGAAGGCTGAGTTAACAGCCTCGATTCAACGCTTTAAACCTCGGGGGGGGCATGTGCTCCCCTTTTTTTATGGGTTCGGCACAGCCCCTAACCGCGGCACTCAGCCAGGGTTTTCACCTGCCCCGCATCCGTCTGGTTCTCATCGGACAGCCATCGTTCAAATCCCGCACCAATCGCTGGCCATTCCGCGTCCACAATCGAATACCACGCGGTATCCCGGTTCTGCCCCTTGACCACCATGTGCTGGCGGAACACCCCTTCAAAGCTGAACCCCAGCCGTTCGGCTGCGTACTTGGAGCGGGCGTTGCCGTTGTTGCATTTCCACTCCAGGCGCCGGTAACCCAGATCAAAGGATGCCTTGGCCAGCAAATAAACCGCCTCGGTGCTTTTTGGCGAACGCTGCATCGGTGCGCCGAAGGTCACGTGGCCGATCTCGATTCGGCCCTGTGACGGCACGATCGACATCAGGCTGAGGATGCCTTGCACCTCGCCGTTGGCGCGATCGATCACGCTGAAGAAATACGGGTCGCTGTTGGCCGCATGATTATTCAGCCAGTCATTGAATGCACCGCGCTCCGGGAAGGGTCCATAGGGTAAATAGTCCCACAGCTTCGGATCGGAGCCTGGGCCTTGCAGGGCATTCCACAAGCCGTCGCCGTGGCGTGCCGGGTCGAGTTTTTCCAGGCGGATGAAGCGCCCTTCGATCGTTTGAACCGTCGGTGCCGGAACGCCTTTCCAGTCCGCGAGTGAAGTCGTCATGCTGTGCTCCCTTAACCTTGGATGGCCTTGCGAAACTGGATGAAACCAGGACGTTCGGCGATGCGTTCGTAGAGCTGGATCGCGGTGGCGTTGGTTTCGTGGGTCAGCCAGTGGACCTTGCAGCAACCGTCCTCTTTGGCTGTGGCGTACACATATTCGATCAGCTTGCGGCCAACGCCGGTGCCGCGCATTTGGGGCGTTACCAGCAGGTCTTGCAGGTAGCAGGCGTTTTCGATGCTCCAGTTCGAACGATGGTAGATGAAGTTCACCATCCCTACCGCTTCGCCACTGGCCCAGGCCAGCGCCGAGTGGGTCGGTTCATCAGGGTCGAGCAGGCGCTGCCAGGTGCTTTGGGTGACGGCCTCGGGCAGTTCGGTGTTATAGAAACGCAGATAGGCCTGCCACAACGGCAACCAGGCCGCATGATCATCGGCAGTGACCTGGCGAATCTCGATCTGACTCATGTTCATTCCTTAACGCATCAAGTGGGCGAGGGCCTGGTCATGCGCATCGGGGCTGGCGGCGAGCCCCTCGCGCACGCCGGCGATATCGGCAGGGCTGCGGTTCTGGCTGAGTTTGCGCTTACCTTCCAGGCACTGGATCGGCAAGGCAAAACCGACGATGGCCTTGAGCATCCCGTCAATGTAGTCCGCGGGCGCATCCGCGACCTTCCACGGATTGTTTCGACCTGCTTCATGACGATCCGTCAGAGCACTGACCAGATCGCGCAGGCGATCAGCGTCGGTGAAAACCTCGGCCGTGCCGTAGGCGTGCACGGCGACGTAGTTCCAGGTCGGCACGACCTTGCCGTGTTCGGCTTTGCTCGGGTAGAACCCCGGGCTGACGTAGGCATCGGCCCCGGCAAAAATCACCAGTGCTTGAGCGCCGTTCTGCAATGCTTTCCATTGCGGATTGGCCCGGGCGAAGTGACCGTAGAGGGTACCGTTCGGACCTTGGTCGGGGCGAAGCAGCAGTGGCAGATGACTGGCCTGCAGGCCTTCCTCCCCATGGGTAACCAACACGGCAAGGCGGGTGCCGAGTATCTGCTGCTGCAATTCAGGCAAATCGTTGATGGCAAAGTTGCTTGGCGTGTACATGGAGATTTTCCTTGGCGAATGTGTTCATCCTAGGCAGGCTATTGGTCTGTTGTAAGAGCCATTAATGACCAATTTCATAGGTCCATTGCCATGACCAGCGAATCACTGTCCTTGTCGTTCAATCCTGCGGGTATCGAACTTGATCGCCGTCAGGGCTTGAGCCGGCAGTTGTATCAGGCGTTACGGGTACGCGTGCTCGACGGCAGATTGGCCAGTGGCACGCGGTTACCGGCCAGTCGCGATCTGGCGGCGGCATTGGCGATTTCCCGCAACAGCGTGGTCCGGGCCTACGATCAGCTCTACGCCGAGGGCTTTATCGAAGGGCGTGTTGGCGACGGCACTTATGTTGCGCAACTGCCTCACGCGATGCTGCCGGCGAAAAAACTATCCACAAAAGTATCCACAGGGTTGTCAACAGGCTTACCCACAGCCTTATCCACAAATTGCGCGGATTTAGCTGTGGTTTCATCCAGTAAAGTTATCCACAGTGGTGCCTTGGAGAGGGTGGAAAAGAATCATTTGGCCACGCCGCCGAGCGGTCCACCCCGGGCGTTTCGGGTCGGCGTTCCGGCCTTTGATCTGTTTCCGTTTGAGGTGTGGGCCAAGCTGAACGCGGCTTTCTGGCGTAAACCGGATTTGCAGCAGCTGTGCTATGGCGATCCGGCAGGCGATGGGCGCTTGCGCGGCCTGATTGCCGCATATTTACGCAGTTCACGAGGCATGCAGTGCACGGCTGAGCAAATAGTGATCACCAGTGGCGCGCAGCAGGGGATCAGCCTTTGTGCACAGCTGCTGGTGGAGCCGGGCGACGGGGTGGCGCTCGAGAATCCGGGGTATCGGGCGGCGGGCCATGCGTTCGCAGTGGCTGGGGCGCGATTGCATGGGATAGCGGTAGATAGTGAGGGAATCGATTGCACCGAACTGGCGGGACTGGGTGATTGTCGCCTGGCTTATGTCACGCCGTCGCATCAGTACCCGACCGGGGTGGTCATGAGCCTGGCACGTCGCGTCGAACTGCTGGCCTGGGCTGAACGCAGCCAAGGCTGGATTGTCGAGGACGACTACGATGGCGAATACCGCTACAGCGGCGCGCCATTGGCGCCCTTGGCGGCACTCGATCGCCAGGGGCGGGTGCTGTACGTCGGGACCTTTGGCAAAGTCGCCTTTCCGGCATTGCGCCTGGGTTATCTGGTATTGCCGCCAGCATTGGTGGATGCATTCTCCCAACGTCGTGCGGTGGATGTACGGCATTCCGAGGTCAGCACTCAGGCGGTGATGGCCGAGTTCATGGCTGCAGGGCATTTCCAGCGACACATTCGGCGTATGCGCCGTGCTGCGCTGAGCCGGCGTAACACTTTGCTGTCCGGTTGGCCCCAGGGTATCCCCGGTATCGGTAGCCTGCCGAGTGTCGCGGCAGGGCTGCACCTGACGGTCGCGGTCGAGTCTGTGGCCCGCGAGCAGGCGCTGATCGAAAAAGCGGCCAGCGTCGATGTCGAGATCAATGCCCTGAGCAGCTACTGGTTGCCGGACTCGCAACAACCGGAGGACCAGCGCGCCGGACTGGTCCTGGGTTTTGCGGCGGTGCCCGAAGTCGCCATCATCGAAGCACTCCGGCGCTTGGACAGAATCTGGCGCACATGAGTCATGCACCCCCGTCAGGGTTACACGTCAGTCTTCGACTACAGGCTCCAGGTCAAAAAACAGCTTTCGTAACACCGGGTCATCGATCTTGCGCAAAACCCCATCGATGGGCTCGACTGTGGCGAATGTTTTTTGTTGCTCCTCGGTAAGCGTTTTCAGATAGGTTTCCGAGATCTTCAGGTGCGCGGCAGCGGGATAGTCTCGAGGGCTTTTCAGGGTAGGGTAATGGAAATGGGCGACCCAGAGTTCCCGAGCATTATGGGTCTTGTCGAGAATCCGGTATTCCTGAAAATAATCGCCCAGCTGCTTAGTCTTGATTCGGCCTTTGTCTCGGCGCAATTCAATCTGAGCATTCTCATGCATCCATCTGAATATAGACTGGGTGGGCTTCCTCAATGTGTAGAGACTGGCGCGAATGCTTTTGCCGGTTTCGCGCATTGTCGCAGCTGCCGCACGTAATTGCGGCGCTAAACTGCGCACCGGAAATTCCTTCGTTCGGGACCAAACCTCGTCAACGCTGGTAGCGCTTTGTTCGAGCCGGCTTGCTTGTTGATCGAATATGTCCTGCATGTCAGCAGGGACACGCGAAGGTCGATAAGCGTCCTTGATGGTACGTTTGATGAACGGATCTGCATCTTCAGACAGCATCAGACCTTTGCTGATGATTTCACCGTCACTCAGCGTCGAGGGCAGTCTTGGACGACTTTCCAAAGTGAGCAAGCCAAGAGACTCGTCAATGGTCGGCGGTGCTTCACTGCTGGTCGACTGCCGCGGCCGGGTCTTTCTCACCTTGCCCGTCGGGTGTGGCGCTGCCGACTTCGAAGGCCCGGCAGACTCACTCGGGTTCAAGGACTTCTCCTCATTTATCAGCGATAAGCGCAGAACTTGAGCGTTTGTTGCAAATCCGCCAATGAGGTCGCGCAGATGGTCAAGTCGCGCCTGCTTGAAATGACCGGGATAGGTTTTTGGCAGTTCCAGAAGTCGCTGGTCGATATCGGCAAAGGTTTCGAGTATCTGACTCAGCTCTTCGATCTGTTTTTGCGGGCTGGTATCGTCTGCTGTTTTTTTCAGGAGCTGTGCAATCCGGTGGGCGGCGGTGGCCCCTCTGACGATCAGTTTTGCGACGTCACTGCGAGCCTGCGGCATTGTCACGCTGGCCTGATCTTCCATGCACAGTTCTTGAGCGATACCGATTTCATTGGCCTTGAGTTCCCATTCAGTGAATAAAGGGGTCATTTTGCGGATGGCCTGTGCCTGTTCAATGCCTGGCCTTCCAAGCGTTCGCATTGCATCGAGCGCCGAGCGTGATAGTCCAAGTTTTTCGACCATCGCCTGGCTTAAGTCTGTTGCTTGCTGCACATGCCTGACATGGGTTTGCTGTGATGTTTCCTCTATCGAGGTTTCAGACCGCAAGACATTGGTCAGCTTGGCGTATTCACATTTTTTTACGACGAACCAGAACGAAAGATGTTTCTGCAATTCGGTATGCATTCGAAGGGAGTCATGGATGTAACCCTCACTGCCGCCCAGCGTATGCCATTCCTTCAGCTGCTCAAGGGCCTGCTGGTAGGCTTGGATCATCACGTCCAGTTTTTCCACGTAAACGGTTGTTAATCGGTCATGGTCCTCTTCCGTGGCTGCAAACATATCTGCCTGAGCCTTGATCACATCGTTCTTTTTTTGCTCTTCGCCCCCTTCCGCGACCTTCTTGCCTTGAAACAGATCCAGTTCTGTTTGCAGTTTTTTTTTCCGTTCACCCTTCTCCTTTAGCAGGGCTTTGAGACGATTTTTTGGCCCGCCGCCCCTCAGGCGCAATCGCAGGTCAAGAACCCATCTCCCGTCACGATCATTGGTCAGCCATGGACCATATTTTCCAGGATCATCGGGATAAACGATCTGCACTTGGCCATCCTCGGTGACGCTGACGTTGAACCAGCGCGTACCGACATTGGCGTACGTTTTTTGATCAAAATGATAGAGATGGGGTGGTTTCTCGTTAGTGCGGCTGACCTCTTCGTTGTTCAAGTCTGGCGACGTGACTTTGAGGGTGTCCAGGTAGGTGCCGAGTTCCAGTGGCGTACGCCGGGGAACTGACCCGGCGGTCTCTACCAAAGCGTTATGAGCCGATGGAAGTTCTCGGAGCAAGCGGCTGGTGTCCAGCGTGATGGCGGTGGTCGCGGGGGATGGAACGGCGCGCTCTTCCAACGGCTCGGGGCTGATACGGGGCTTGTTGGACAGCGCTTTACGCCGCATTACCGCGTGATGACTGAGCAGAATACCCAAGGATAACAGGATGTCTGCCTCGGATCGCCACTGGTTAAAGCTGTCGCCTTTTTCATGGGCGTCGAGGGCTTGTTGAATTTGCTCGATAACCTGCCAGGCCCAGACCGCGGTGCCGACGGCGCCACTGAGGAAGTTGGTCGCGACGCCGAACAATGCCCAGCTGCTGTCTTTGAGCAGCGTCCAGCGCCGCTCGGCATTCGATTGCGACTGGCGGTCCGCAAGGGTGACCAGCGCCTGGGCATTTTTTCTGAACAGTACAGTGAGAGTGTCCCCAGTCATTTCCTGGGTTTCCAATACCACTCGCCCGAACTGCTCCGCCCTGAGGAAAGGATTGACCAGTTGTTCAGCCGCTAACCACGGAGACGGCAACCCCACCGGAAACACGTACTGGGAATACTCGAAGCTCAGCGTTTTGGTCGCAAGCCAGGCAAGTACCGAGTCGCGCAGCTCTCCGGGCTGGTGCAAGGCATAGAGCAGATTCTGCCGCGAGGGGAACTGCATCAACGGTACATCCTGCATCGGCCGGTAAAGCAGACAGGCCCCCTTGGTATCGTCCCGAGGGCTGATAATGAACATGTTGGTCACGGGGTCGCTGGCGCTGATCAAGCGGTGTTGCGGCCTCAGCGTCAGGGGGTAGATAGCGATGGGGTTGGCAGGGCCAGCATTCATCCATTGGCAAATGTACAGATAGCCTTGCTCGGTAATCCCCGACTCTTGTTTGATCTTCTCTTCCAGTGCCTTGAGCGGTAACAGCCAGCGTAATTGATCACGATAGAAGTGGGCCTGACGTTGGGATGTGACCGGGTCATCGATCAGCGTTTTCTTGATCAGTGCCGGGTAGGCACCGCCTACGTCCACGTTGGCCGCTATGCGGGTGAGCAATTGCGGCGTCAGCCAGTCAGGAACCTGCGCACCGTTTTTGAACGAGAGTGCCGCCCTATAGGGCGCATTGTTCTCCAGCGCGAACTCAGCCAGTGTTTCAGTGTGCTGATCAAGAGGGTTGGGCAGGGTGAAATTATCAACGGTAAAGCTGTTGATCACCTTGATTTGCAAGGCGTCCCACGGCAGTGCTGCGGCACCCGCTGCACGTGTATCGGCGATGATCGCGTCACGCATCGATTGGTGAGCAAATTGCCTGATGGAGGGTATTTCGGTTCTGGCGACCCTGTACTTGGCCTTGCGATACAGTTTTCCCAGGGCGGTGATGTAACGACGGTAATCATCCATGTCCTTGGCGGGTGCATTGCGCAGCCAGTCAGGGATTGCCGCGTCCAGTTGTTTGACACGTGATTGATCGAGGGTATCCAGCCCCTTTCCGGGCTCCGGTACGTCGGTGTACGCGTCGGCGTATCTGAGTTGATCAATGCTGTCTAGTTGCGATGACACCAACGCCCAGGCCATATGATCGAAAACGTTGCCATCGGGCTCGAATAATCGCCATTCCAGTGCGGCCCCTGTCGGCAGCTGGTCGAGCCGCCCAGGCAGGGTGCTTCCGAGTTTTTCCAGCGAATCGAACGACTCGTAGCCTCGCTCGATCGTGTACAGGACGATGAGCTGGCGAAGGCGGTAAGTTGCCTTGATCACCAGTGCTCCGCCGACCAGAAGATGCCTGGGTATTTCATTTTCAACGACGTCGATATCGATCAGGCACGCCTGAATGGTCGAAAAATCGGTATTCGTGTTTTTCCGTGAAGTTCTGTCCGGGTCGGCGAAGACTTCCCGGGCCATGGTGCACTCGTCCGCATCCCAGCCTTTCACCTGGTTTACATTGAGCGCCTTTCGCAGCGAGTCGGAAAGTGTTTGCCAGCGAGGTCGCTCATCCACCTTCTGATTCCAGAAACTCAGCTGGCGGCCCTGGAATTCAATGAACAACAAGGCGACCGCTTCATTGAGCGTCAGGGCGACTTGCTCGATGCTGACCGCGAGTTGGACCGGGTCGTCGGCCTGCGGCTCCAGCGTCAGGAAGTGGTCCCCTTCGATATAGTCCACAGTCGTTCCGTTGAGCCCGTGACTCACCAGCGCATGGGTCAGCGATTCGTAACGGATCGGCCCGCTCTGGACCTCATCGTCGATCACTTGCCATTGCGGGCTGCCGACAACTGCTTTGTCGGGGTCGATGTCCAGGTCGGGGAATTGTTCTTTCAGCATTTGGCGCAGCAAGTGCGACGCGACCTCGTTCAGTGTGGGACCGTGGCTTGTCTGGTTGACCAGGTCGCTTTTTTCCACAAGAGGTTCGGTTTTGCCGCTGTCGGTGTTGTCTGTCATGGTTGTTTCCTTCGATGCAGGGATCAGACGAACGCGTCAATCCTGGCGATGGCATCGAAGGTAGAGGCCTGCGATTGAAGGGAGGTGGTAACTAATTACCGCAGGCGAACAAACGCTTGGGGAAGCCAGTATTAAGGTCAGCGACTTGCAATTCTTGTCCCTGACTTGAAAAACAAACCTCCTGCCAGCAGCAGGAGGTTTTCAAGGCTTAGGTACCTGATTTTATCTTGGTCCAGGCCCGGGTTCGCGCGCGTTCGGCATCGCGCGGCAGCGGTTGCAGGGTGTAGAGCGTACCCATCGCCGTTTCGGTCGGGTACAGGTTCGGATTGTTGCGGATCGCCGGGTCGACCATTTCCGTAGCATCCTTGTTCGGGTTCGGATAGCCGACAAAGTCGCTGACCGGCGCGATCACCTGAGGTTGCAGCAAATAGTTGATGAAGGTGTAGGCGTCTTGCGGGTTCTTCGCGCCGTTGGGGATGGCAAGCATATCGAACCAGATCGGTGCGCCTTCTTTCGGCAGGCGCATGTCGACGATCACGCCATTCTTGGCTTCCTTGGCGCGGTTGGCGGCCTGGGAGAAACTGCCGGAGTAACCGACTGCGACGCAGATGTCGCCGTTGGCGATGTCGGCCATGTATTTGGATGAGTGAAAGTAAGTGACGTATGGACGAATCTTCATCAGCAAGGCTTCAGCCTTCGCGTAGTCCGCCGGCTTCTTGCTGTTGGGGTCCAGGCCGAGGTGTTGCAGGGCGAGCGGAAGGATCTCCGACGGCGAGTCGAGCAGGGCGACGCCGCACTGCTTGAGCTTGCTGATGTTCTCTTCGTTGAAGATCAGGTCCCAACTGTCCACCGGCGCATTGTCGCCCAAGGCAGCCTTGACCTTGTCCGGGTTGAAGCCGATCAGGATGGTGCCGTACATGTAGGGCACGGCGAATTTATTGCCGGGGTCGTTGGCTTCGATCAGCTTCATCAGCTTGGGATCGAGGTGGTTCCAGTTCGGCAGCTTGCTGCGATCCAGTGGCTGAAACACACCGGCTTCGATCTGCTTGGCGAGGAACACGTTGGAGGGCACCACCACATCGTAGCCGGAGTTGCCGGTCAGCAGCTTGGCTTCCAATGCTTCGTTGGTGTCGAAGATGTCGTAGACCAGCTTGGTCTGGGTGTTCTGGGTCTTGAAGTCTTCCAGTGCCTTGGGGGTGATGTAGTCGAACCAGTTGTAGACGCGCAACGTTCGCTCTTGCGCGTGCACGGCGCCACTGAGCACGGTGGCGCAGAGCACTGCAGGGAAGAGTGCGGGAGCGATAAAACGCTTGAGTTGATTCATTGTTTCAATTCCTCATTGAGCGCTTTCAAAACCTTCGAGAACGTTCACGGCGTTGATGCCGATTTCCTCTACCGCATAACCGCCTTCCATCACGAACAATGTCGACTTGCCGAGGCGTGCGATGCGCTCGCCCATCGCCAGGTAATCCGGGCTGTCGAGCTTGAACTGGGAAATAGGGTCGTCCTTGAAGGTGTCGACGCCCAGGGACACGACGATGATGTCGGCGTCGTACTTTTCAATCTCTTTGCAGGCTTGCTCCAGCGCAGCGCTCCAGGTGTCCCAGCCCGAGCCGGCGGGCAAAGGGTAGTTGAAGTTGAAGCCTTCGCCGGGGCCTTCACCGAGCTCATCTTCGTAGCCGAGGAAGAACGGGAATTCGGCTTCTGGATGGCCGTGGATCGAGGTGAACAGCACGTCGCTGCGTTCGTAGAAGATCGATTGAGTGCCGTTGCCGTGGTGGTAATCGACGTCGAGGATCGCGACCTTTTTGTGGCCCTGATCGAGGAAGGCCTGGGCGGCGATGGCGGCGTTGTTGAGGTAGCAATAACCGCCCATCAAGTCGCTGGCGGCATGGTGTCCCGGCGGGCGGCACAAGGCAAAGGCACTGCGGGCGCCGCGCTGGATGGCGGCTTGGGCAGTCAGCGCCACTTGCGCCGCACTGTACGCCGCTTGCCAGGTGCCGGCGGTGATTGGTGCGCCGCCGTCGAAGCTGTAATAGCCGAGCTGGCCGTGCAGGCTGGTGGGTTTGATCCGGCGCAGCGTGCGGGCCGGCCAGGTGTAGGGCAGCAAGTCACCGTCGGTATTGAACTCGGTCCAACGCGCCCAGGCGCCTTTGAAGAAGTCGAGGTAGTCGCGGTCGTGAATGCGCTGGATCGGCCCCAGGCCAAAATCCTGCGGCGCGTCCACCGAACCGAGGTCGCGGTTTCGCACGCGCTGTAGAACGTGGTCGGCACGGGAAGGCATTTCGAAGCAGGGCATCAATTGCCCGTCCATCAATTCACAACGGCCGTGGTGCAGATGGTGATCGTCCGAGTAGATCGTCAGCATTTTCTTGTTCTCCGCAGGCTGATTAGGTTGAACACAGTCTTGCGGGGCGCGGCGTTTGGGAGAACGGCAGGAAAGGCCAAAAGGGGATCGATATGGCCAAAAGGTTTGACCGAAATTCGCCCCTTATTGACGCAATAGCGGTATTTCAGGCAACGAATGATTCAAGGTCGAAACTGGCTGGGCGCCACGCCGCTCCAGCGCACAAACGCATGACGAAAGCTCGCGGTCTCGCTGAAGCCCAGCGCCTCTGCGATCTGGTAGATCGGCATCTGGTCTTCACACAGCATCAGCTTGGCTTGTTCGAATCTCAATTCATCCAGCAACTCCTGATAACTGCACCCAAGGTCCTTCAGATGCCGACGCAACGTGCGCGTCGAACAGTTCATCTGCTCGGCCAACCCCTCCAGCCCCGGTGCCGCGTGCAGTTGCGCCCGAAGCAGCTGCCGAATCCGTCCCAGCCAGGCCTGGCGTCCAGTGAACTCGGTGTTCTGTTTGCGGCAGCGTTCGGCCATGGCCTGATGGGTGATGACATCGGCAAGCGGCAGGGGCTGGTCGAGCCAGCGTTTGTCGAAAGCGAAGGCATTATCCCGGGCCTCGAAGCGCAGCGGACAGTTGAAGTGTTCGGCGTAGCTGGCTTCATAGTCGGGCGCGACATGTTCGAAGCGGGCAGCCAGCAATGGCAGCGGATGGCCGAGCAGGTCGTCGCAGATGATTTTCAACGACACCAGGCAGAACTCGGCGTTGAATACGGCCAGCGCCGGATTTTCTCTGTAGTCGGCGGCCACGAACCAGATACGTTCGCCGTCGCCCTCGAGGCTCAACTCGAAAAGTGTTCCCAATAGCGCCGGATAACGTATCGCCAGACGTAATGCGTCACCGAAGGTGGCACTGGTGAGCAGGGCATAGCCCAGCATGCCGTAGGAAGAAACGTGCATTCGCCGGCCCAGTTCCAGGCCGATGTCACGCTTGAGCGCGACGGCGTTGGCGCAAACCTGCATTTCCTGGTTGGTGGTGATGCGGGTGTCCGCGCGGTTCAGATCCGCGGGGCTGATGCCGCTGCCCGCCAGTAGCGCCTCGCTGGACAATCCGTCGGCCTTAAAGGCGTTGAGCACCAGGGACACGGCGTTGAGGGTGGTGAGGTGGGAGTGGAGCATGGGTGGCTTCCAGCCTTGGGATGGCTGGAGCGCAGCAAGTTACATGCCCAATGACGAGCACCTGTAGGAGCTGGCTTGCCAGCGAAGAGGCCATCACTTCCAACATTGATGTCGCCTGACACGCCGCCTTCGCTGGCAAGCCAGCTCCTACAGGGGGGGTGGTGTGTCAGCCGAGCTCGCCGCACAGGTCGAGTTCGACCAGGCGCCGTACTTCTGCGGTGTCGAGTCCGGCACCCAGCAATCCGTGCAATTTGCCGAACGCGGCTTCACGGGTCATGCCGCCACCCGACAGCACGCCAACGCCACGCAATCGGCTGCCGGCCTCATAAACATCCAGCTCGACGCCACCTTCATGGCATTGCGTTACCGCGATCACCACCACCCCTTTGTCCCGCGCCCGTTCCAGGCTGGCAAGAAACGCTGGGTTGTCGCTTGGCCCGGTACCGCTGCCATAGCACTCCAGCACCAAACCCTGAATGCCGCTATTCAGAACGCCATCCAGCTGCTCGGCGCCAATGCCGGGGAACAGCGGCAATACGGCGACTTTCGCCAATTGCTTGCTCTGGTTGTAATTCAGCTGTGCTGGCAGGGATGTCGCCTTCACACCGCCGCCCTGACGCTCAAGTCGCTTGAAGGGATGACGACCGAAACTGCGAACCTTCGCGCAACGGGTCGGGTCCAGCAGTTCGCCGTGGAAGTACAGATGAACGCCCGGTGCCAGGCCCTGGCCCAAAGCAACCAGTGCCCCGCTGAGGTTTTCCCAGGCATCGCTGTCGATCACGCCAGCCGGCAGCATCGAGCCGGTGAAGACTACGCGGGCGTGCAGTCCGAGCAACTGAAAACTCATGGCGGCAGCGCTGTAGGCCAACGTGTCGGTGCCATGCAGGATCAGTACGCTGTCGCAGCCTTGTCCATCAACAGCGTCGACCACCGCTTCGCGCAGTTGCTGCCAGTAAGCCGGGCTCATGTTGGCGCTGTCGATCAGCGGTGACATCTCGCGAAAGCGCCATTGCGGCACTACCCGCTCAGGCTGGCTGGAGAGGTACTCGCGCATCCGCGCTTCGAAACCGGACGCCGGGGCCAGGCCGTGGGCACTGGCTTGCATACCGATGGTGCCGCCGGTGTAGAGCACCATGACGTGCCGGGCTGCGGGATAATTCGAGGAATTCATGAGGGTTCTCCGAGAGCGATGACAGCATGCGGGTGAGCATGACGCTGACGGCACCTGGTGTCACGTTGGGCGTACGCGGTTGTTGTGCAGGCGTTGAAACGGAGGTGCTTTGTAGGGTTTGGGCTGAACTTGAGGGCCTCTTCGCTGCAAGCCAGCTCCTACAGGGGACCGGGTTGCCTGTGTAGGCGCTGGCTTGCCAGCGAAGGGGCCAGCCCAAGCACCACAAATCCAAAAAAAAGGGCCTGGGGATTAAATCCCCAAGCCCTCAAAAGGTGAGAGGTGTCTAGTCCCTCGACCTGGTGAGCGTGGCTCTTGATGAGAAGAGCCGGGCGTTCGGTTATGCCTTCAGAGGCACCAGACGCGGAGCAATCATGTTTTCCGGGCGCAGGATGTCGGCGAGCATTTCGTCGTCGAGCAAGCCTTCTTCGCGCACCAGTTCCAGCACGCCGCGGCCGCTTTCGAGGGCGATACGGGCGATGCGGGTGGCGTTTTCATAGCCGATGTAGGGGTTCAGTGCGGTGACCAGGCCGATCGAGTGTTCGACCAGTTCGCGGCAACGCTCTTCGTTGGCAGTGATGCCGACGATGCAGTGCTCGCGCAGCATGTCCATGGCGCGTTGCAGCAGACGGATCGAGTCGAAGATCTTGAACGCGATCAGCGGCTCCATCACGTTCAGTTGCAGCTGGCCGCCTTCGGCCGCGATGGTCAGCGCGAGGTCGTTGCCGATGATCTGGAACGCCACCTGGTTGACGGCTTCCGGGATAACCGGGTTGACCTTGCCTGGCATGATCGAGCTGCCTGGCTGACGCGCCGGCAGGTTGATTTCGTTGATGCCGGTGCGAGGGCCGCTGGACAGCAGGCGCAGGTCGTTGCAGATCTTCGACAGCTTGACCGCGGTGCGCTTGAGCATGCCGGAGAACAGCACGAAGGCGCCCATGTCGGAGGTGGCTTCGATCAGGTCGGCGGCCGGAACCAGCGGTTGACCGCTGATCAGTGCCAGGCGTTGCACGGCCAGGTGCTGGTAACGCGGGTCGGCGTTGATGCCGGTGCCGATCGCGGTGCCGCCGAGGTTCACTTCGGTCAGCAGTTCAGGTGCCAAAGTCTTCAGGCGCGCCAGGTCTTCGCCCAACGTGGTGGCGAAGGCGCGGAATTCTTGCCCCAGGGTCATCGGTACGGCGTCTTGCAGCTGGGTACGACCCATCTTCAGAACGTGGCTGAACTCTTGACCCTTGGCGGCGAACGCCTGGATCAGGCTGTCGAGGCTGGCCAGCAGCGCGTCGTGACCCAACAGCAGACCCAGACGGATGGCAGTCGGGTAGGCGTCGTTGGTCGACTGCGCCATGTTCACGTCGTTGTTCGGGTGCAGGTATTGGTATTCGCCTTTCTGGTGACCCATGGCCTCCAGCGCAATGTTGGCGATCACTTCGTTGGCATTCATGTTGGTCGAAGTGCCAGCGCCGCCTTGAATCATGTCCACCACGAACTCTTCGTGGAAATCGCCGCGGATCAATCGGGCACAGGCTTCGCTGATGGCAGCGTGCTTGGCTTCGCTCAGATGACCCAGCTCGCGGTTGGCGTCAGCGGCAGCCTGTTTGACCATTGCCAGGCCGACAACCAGCTTCGGGTAATGCGAAATCGGAACGCCGGAGAGGCGGAAGTTGTTCACCGCTCGCAGGGTCTGGATGCCGTAATACGCTTGAGCAGGTACTTCGAGTACGCCAAGCAGGTCTTTTTCTGTGCGGAAAGATGCAGCGGAGGACATGATAGAAATCATCTCGATATGGACCCGGGCTGTGCCGGAACACTGCAAATGCTAGGCTTGTGCAGCATTTTGGGCCAATGCTGTTAAACACTGGCCTATGCATATTCGGCATAATGTCGGTGTGACGCCGTGTCTACGGCGAGCGTGTGATCTATTTTGGTGCGTGTCCGGGAGGACGTGATGAATCTGGAAAGTAAATGGCTTGAGGACTTCAGTGCCCTGGCCGCCACCCGCAGCTTCTCCCAGGCTGCCGAACGGCGTTTCGTGACCCAGCCGGCTTTCAGCCGGCGAATCCGCAGCCTGGAAGCCGCGCTGGGTCTGACGTTGGTCAACCGCTCGCGCACGCCGGTCGAACTGACAGCGGCGGGGCAATTATTTCTGGTGACCGCGCGGACCGTGGTCGAACAGCTCGGCGAAGTGCTGCGCCATCTCCATCACCTGGAAGGTGGGCAGGGCGAGGTGATGCAAGTCGCTGCCGCCCACTCGCTGGCGCTGGGATTTTTCCCGCGGTGGATTGCGCAACTGCGCAACGAGGGCTTGAACATTGCCACGCGGCTGGTGGCGACCAACGTGGGTGACGCGGTGCACGCCCTGCGTGAAGGAGGCTGTGACTTGATGCTGGCGTTCTATGACCCGGACGCTGCCATGCAGATGGATCCGGAAATTTTCCCGTCGCTGCATCTGGGTAATACCGAAATGTTGCCGGTTTGTGCGGCTGACGCCGAGGGCCAACCGCTGTTTGATCTGGAAGGCGACGGCAGTGTGCCGCTGCTCGCCTACAGCGCCGGTGCATTTCTGGGGCGTTCGGTGAATCTGCTGCTGCGTCAGCGCGCGCTGCGTTTCACCACCATCTATGAGACGGCCATGGCCGATAGCTTGAAAAGCATGGCGCTGGAGGGGCTGGGCATCGCCTGGGTGCCGCAGCTCAGCGTACGCGCCGAACTGGCGCGCGGTGAGCTGGTGGTCTGCGGCGGCCCGCAATGGCATGTGCCGCTGGAGATTCGCCTGTATCGATGTGCGCTGGTGCGCAAGGCGAATGTGCGGTTGTTGTGGCGCAAGCTGGAGGGCGGCGCAGCGCAGGGTACTTGAGCATATCGACTAACCCTGTGGGAGCGGTGTAATGGATTGACCTTCAAGTCAATAAACCGGGACTTTGTGCGCTATGACAGATGGTCGATTCGGGGGCTGTTTATCTGCCTCATTACGGTATACTGCGCGGCCTTCGGCCGGTTCGCCCGGCCTTAATTCGTACACTCAAGCCACGCCGGATCTCCCGCGTGGCTTGTTGTTTTTTGACGCGCCTGCGGGCGCCCAGAGAGAAGAGGCACGACGATGAGCGCACTGGTTGGCGTGATCATGGGCTCCAAGTCCGATTGGTCCACCCTTAGCCACACCGCCGATATGCTGGAAAAGCTCGGCATCCCCTACGAGGTGAAAGTGGTCTCTGCCCACCGCACCCCGGACCTGCTGTTCCAGTACGCCGAAGAGGCCGAGGCGCGGGGCATCGAGGTGATTATCGCCGGTGCCGGTGGCGCGGCCCACTTGCCAGGCATGTGTGCGGCCAAGACCCACCTGCCGGTACTGGGCGTGCCGGTGCAGTCTTCAATGCTGTCGGGCGTCGACTCGCTGCTGTCTATCGTGCAGATGCCAGCGGGCATTCCGGTCGCGACCCTGGCCATCGGCAAGGCCGGCGCAATCAACGCCGCCCTGCTCTCGGCGAGCATCCTGGGCGCGAAGCACCCGCAGTTTCACGCGGTGCTGAAAACTTTCCGTGCTGAGCAGACAGACAGCGTCCTGGAAAATCCAGACCCACGCATCGCCTGAGGTTGTTGACGATGAAGATCGGTGTAATCGGTGGCGGCCAGTTGGGCCGCATGTTGGCGCTGGCGGGTACTCCGCTGGGCATGAACTTCGCTTTCCTGGACCCGGCGCCGGATGCCTGCGCTGCTGCATTGGGCGAACACCTGCGCGCCGATTACGGCGACCAGGACCACCTGCGTCAGCTGGCCGATGAAGTCGATCTGGTGACCTTCGAATTTGAAAGCGTCCCGGCCGAAACCGTAGCCTTCCTGTCGCAATTCGTCCCGGTCTACCCGAGCGCCGAAGCCCTGCGCATCGCCCGCGATCGCTGGTTCGAGAAGAGCATGTTCAAGGACCTGGGCATTCCAACCCCGGCGTTCGCCGACATTCAATCGCAAGCCGACCTGGACGCCGCCGTGGCTGCCATCGGCCTGCCGGCCGTGCTGAAAACCCGCACCCTGGGTTATGACGGCAAGGGCCAGAAAGTCTTGCGCAAGCCTGACGATGTGGTCGGCACTTTCGCGGAATTGGGCAGTGTGGCTTGCCTGCTGGAAGGCTTCGTGCCGTTCACCGGTGAAGTCTCGTTGATCGCCGTGCGTGCCCGCGATGGCGAAACCCGGTTCTATCCGCTGGTGCACAACACCCACGACAGCGGGATTCTCAAGCTGTCCGTGGCCAGCACCGACCACCCGTTGCAAGCGCTGGCTGAAGACTACTCCAGCCGGGTGCTCAAGCAGCTGAATTACGTCGGCGTGATGGCGTTCGAGTTCTTCGAGGTCGATGGTGGCCTCAAGGCCAACGAAATCGCCCCGCGTGTGCACAACTCCGGGCACTGGACCACCGAAGGCGCCGAGTGCAGCCAGTTCGAAAACCACCTGCGGGCCGTTGCCGGTCTGCCGCTGGGTTCGACAGCCAAGGTCGGCGAGAGCGCGATGCTCAACTTCATCGGCAAAGTGCCGGACACCGAGAAAGTCCTGGCCATCGCCGATTGCCATCTGCATCACTATGGCAAGGCGTACAAGGTCGGCCGCAAGGTCGGTCACGCCAACCTGCGTTGTGCGGACCGCGAGACCCTGGCTGCGCAGATCCTCAAGGTCGAAGCACTCATCGCCGAATAGTTTCATGTGGCGCCGGCGGAACCATCCAGGGGCCGCCGTTCTCTCATGGCAGGATGCCAAAGTCTGACTAGGCTTTCGCTAGGTATCCTGTCCCACCAATACTCTTGGTGAGACAGGACACAGCCAATTCAATCAGAGGGAAATGACATGGGAATTATCGGAACCATCTTTATCGGCTTGATTGTCGGCCTGCTGGCGCGGTTTCTGAAACCGGGCGATGACAGCATGGGCTGGATCATGACCATCCTGATCGGTATCGGCGGTTCGCTGGCGGCCACTTACGGCGGCCAGGCTCTGGGCTTCTACCAGGCCGGCGAAGGCGCAGGCTTCCTGGGCGCGCTGGTGGGTGCCGTGATATTGCTGGTGATTTACGGCATGATCAAAAAGAACTGATGGAAGCGACAAAGCCCTCTCTGCCACACGCGGGGGAGGGCTAGAATGCTCGGCGTTGCACCGTCCACTCCTTTGCCGAGCACTTTCATGCGCCGTCTTCTGCTGACTTTCCTATTACTGGGTGCGGGCCTTGCCCATGCCGGCGAACTGCCGGAAACCGACTGGCTCGACCTGATGCCCAAGTCGGACCAGAAGGCCCTCGAGGCCATGCCTGAAATCGACCACGACTCCCCCGAAGCCAATGGCACCTTCACCGAAAAGGGTGGCATGAAGCAGAGTAAAGGCTTGCCGGCGGTGATGTACTCGACCAAAACCGTGCCGTCGATGAATGACAAGAATATCCGCCTCGGCGGCTATCCGGTGCCACTGGAGTCCGACGCCAAGGGGCGCAGCACGCTGTTCTTCCTGGTGCCCTATCCGGGCGCCTGCATCCACGTACCGCCACCGCCGCCCAACCAGTTGGTGCTGGTGCGTTATCCGAAAGGCTTGAAGCTGGATGATATCTACACGCCGCTGTGGGTGACGGGCACGCTGAAGATCGAGAAGGTCAACAACGACCTGGCTGATGCGGCGTATGCGCTGGATGCGGCGAAGGTGCGGGTAGTAGAGGAATCAGACTTGTAACGGCCATTCTGGCCAGGCACAAACCAAAAATGTGGGAGCGGGCTTGCTCGCGAAAGCGGTGTAACAGTCAACGATGATGTTGAATGTTATGGCTTCTTCGCGAGCAAGCCCGCTCCCACATTTTGGTGTTGCGGTGTTACAGGGATTTGCTGGCGATACTCACGCCAAGGGTATGACTGGCGCCCGGCGCCAACGTCACCACATCATCCATCACATTCGCCGTCTCAATGCACAGCATGCGCTGCCAGCCGTCGTCGGCCATGTCGCTGAACGCTGCGGCACGATCGATCCACGGGTTCCAGATCACCGAGGAGCGCGAACCGCTGCTGGTCAGCTCGATGCGTCGTTCCCAGGCCGGGTCGACAATGCTCAGCTTCGCCGGAGTATCGAGATAGATGCGATCGGTCTCGCCAGCAAACCGCAAATCACCGGCCTGACGCACAGTTTTCCAGTCGTCCAGCGTCTCGATGTAGCTCAAGCCATCCAGGCCTTCGACATGCACGTTGCGCACATCGCTGACCGCGAAATAGCTGTGCAGCGCCTGGCTGATGGTGACGTGGCCGAAGCCCTGGTTATGGCTGGTCAAGCTGATGTGCAGTTGCTCATCCAGACGAATGCTCAGCTTCAAATCCACCTGATGCGGCCAACCTGGAAAACCGCCTTCGGGGCAGGGCAGGAGAAATTCCACGTTCAGGCTCTCGCCTTGCGCTTCGATGCCCCCCAGTTCCCAGTCCATCGCCCGCACCAGACCGTGGGCAGTCGGCGGTTCGCTACTGAAGCGCATCGCCTGGACACTTTGCGGGTTGCGCGAAAAATTACCGAACCACGGCCAGCACACCGGCACGCCCGCGCGGATGCTCTTGCCGGTCTTGAACGCAGCCTCGTCGTTGAGCCAGATCAGCGGCGGCTCGCCGGCCAATTGGTAACTGAGGATGTGCGCACCTTGCTGGGCCACCAGCAATTCGGCCTGCCCGTGGCGGATGCGCCAGCAGTTCAGTTCATCCAGTTTCACGGCTTCAACGTTGGGCGTTGTCATGGAACGGCTCTCGATCAGGAACAATATCTGCTATGGACCGCAAAACGGTCCCCGCGTTTAACGGTTCCTGTTTTACCTGGGCCTTGTTTAACGAGCTCTGGGCGGAACCGAGCGCGTGCGGCCGCTGCCATCGATGGCGACGAATACGAATACCGCTTCAGTCACTTTACGCCATTCGCTGGACAACGGATCGTCGCTCCAGACCTCGACCATCATCTGGATCGAGCTGCGGCCGATTTCCAGCGCCTGGGTATAGAAGGAGAGCTGAGCGCCCACCGCAACCGGTACCAGAAACGCCATGCGATCGATCGCCACGGTGGCTACGCGCCCGCCCGCGACCTTGCTGGCCATTGCGGTGCCGGCCAAATCCATCTGCGCCACCAGCCAGCCGCCGAAAATATCGCCAAAGCCGTTGGTTTCGCGGGGGAGTGCGGTGATTTGCAGGGCCAGGTCGCCTTGCGGGATTGGATCTTCTTGTTCGAGCTCTAACATGCCGGGGGTGCCTCTGACCCGTAACTCTCATTGGTACTTCAAGGTGAATAGCCGTCTCAAGGAAAAACGATTCAGCCCCGAACATACTACGTTCGTCACGTTTTTCGTAAGGCGCCTAAAGGGAAACTCTGCGAAATCGCCTATCAACCCCGGCAGGCGTTTTCGCACAGCAACCCTTGCAGGTTGTCGCAAGATTGCAAGTATATCGATCGGTAGACTCCGAGACGACCGTCTGGTTCTCATTTTGACCGTCAAATACGCACATCCATGTGCTTTTTCGACCAATTTGCTATCGTGCCGGACCTGCCCAAGCCTCCGCCAGCGTTGTGGGGGTTGCAGATCCGACTAAAGAGAAGCCCTTGCCATGACCACCACAGCGCCTTCGAACATCGCGCAACCCTCCCAATCCGCACGTCCGTTGACCCGCAGCGACTACAAGACGTTATCGCTGTCTGCCCTGGGTGGTGCGCTGGAGTTCTACGACTTCATCATTTTCGTGTTCTTCGCCACGGTGGTGGGCAAGCTGTTCTTCCCGGCCGACATGCCGGAATGGCTGCGCCTGATGCAGACATTCGGCATTTTTGCCGCCGGTTACCTGGCACGACCGCTGGGTGGCATCGTCATGGCGCACTTCGGTGACCTGCTGGGTCGCAAGAAGATGTTCACGTTGAGTATTTTCATGATGGCGGTGCCGACCCTGATCATGGGTTTGCTGCCGACTTACGCGCAGATCGGCATGTGGGCGCCGATCCTGTTGCTGCTGATGCGGGTGATCCAGGGCGCGGCGATTGGCGGTGAAGTGCCGGGCGCCTGGGTATTCGTGTCCGAACACGTGCCCCAGCGGCACATCGGTTACGCTTGCGGCACCCTGACCAGCGGTCTGACGGCGGGTATTCTGCTGGGCTCATTGGTCGCCACGGCGATCAACAGCTTCTACACCCCGGTGGAAGTCGCGGATTATGCCTGGCGGATTCCGTTCCTGCTGGGCGGTGTGTTCGGCCTGTTCTCGGTTTATCTGCGCCGCTGGCTGCACGAGACCCCCGTGTTCGCCGAGTTGCAGCTGCGCAAGGCGCTGGCGGAAGAAGTGCCGTTGCGTGCGGTGTTGCGTGACCATCGCGGTGCGATCCTGATTTCCATGCTGCTGACCTGGCTGCTGTCCGCTGCGATCGTGGTATTGATCCTGATGACGCCGACCGTGCTGCAGACCGTCTACCACTTCTCGCCGACCACGTCGCTGCAAGCCAATAGCCTGGCGATCGTGTTTCTGAGCTTCGGCTGCATCATTGCCGGCGCATTGTCGGATCGGTTCGGCGCAGGCCGGGTCTTCGTGTTCGGCTGCACGGCGCTATTGCTCACCTCCTGGACCTTCTACCACAGCCTGGCAGCGCACCCCGACTGGCTGTTCCCCCTGTACTCCCTGACCGGCCTGCTGGTCGGCACCATCGGCGCCGTGCCCTATGTAATGGTCAAGGCCTTCCCGCCCGTGGTGCGTTTCAGTGGCCTGTCGTTTTCCTACAACGTCGCCTACGCCATCTTTGGCGGCCTGACCCCGATGATCGTCAGCCTGCTGCTCAAGGAAAGCCCGATGGGGCCGGCGTATTACGTGGCGGTGTTGTGTGGGGTCGGGATTGTGGTGGGTGGGTATCTCTGGAGAAAGGGCCGCTAAGCCGGCTTGATGTATCGACTGCACTGGCCCCTTCGCGAGCAAGCCCGCTCCCACATTTAACCGAGTTCTCCCAGAGGATTGCGGTCGAGTGTGGGAGCGGGCTTGCTCCGGGCGGCGTTCCGACGAAGAACGATAACTCGGTGTACTTATAGAACACCGAATGCTGGCCTTTCATCCAATTGTCATATTTCAGCCATAGAGTGTTCACACGGCCTGCTGATACTTGGCCCCGACTTAACACACCCTATCTGCTAGGAGTAAGGCATGAAACTGAAGCGTTTGATGGCGGCAATGACTTTTGTCGCTGCTGGCGTTGCGACTGCCAACGCGGTTGCCGCTGTTGACCCTGCGATCCCGAGCTACACCAAGACCACTGGTGTGTCGGGCAACCTGTCCAGCGTCGGCTCCGATACCCTGGCCAACCTCATGACCCTGTGGGCTGAGAACTACAAAAAAGAATACCCGAACGTCAACATCCAGATTCAGGCCGCCGGTTCGTCTACCGCACCCCCTGCGCTGACTGAAGGCACCGCTAACCTGGGCCCGATGAGCCGCAAGATGAAGGACAACGAGCTGCAGGCCTTCGAAACCAAATACGGCTACAAGCCAACCGCGATTCCGGTTGCCGTGGACGCCTTGGCGGTGTTCGTGCACAAGGACAACCCGATCCAGCACATGACCATGGAGCAGGTCGACGCGATTTTCTCCTCGACACGTCTGTGCGGCGCTAAAACCGACGTGAAAACCTGGGGCGATCTGGGTGTGACGGGCGACCTCGCCAACAAGCCGGTTCAACTGTTCGGTCGTAACTCGGTCTCGGGCACGTACGGTTACTTCAAGGAAGAAGCCTTGTGCAAAGGCGACTACAAGCCAAACGTCAACGAACAGCCTGGTTCGGCTTCGGTTGTGCAGTCGATCAGTTCCTCGCTGAACGGTGTCGGCTACTCGGGCATCGGCTACAAGACCGCCAGCGTGAAGACAGTGGCCCTGGCCAAGAAAGGCAGCGCAGAGTTCATTGAAGACACTGAAGAGAACGCCCTGAACGGCAAGTACCCGCTGTCGCGCTTCCTCTACGTCTACGTCAACAAAGCGCCGAACAAGCCTCTGGCCCCGCTGGAAGCCGAGTTCGTGAAGCTGATCCTGTCCAAGCAGGGCCAGGAAGTTGTAGTGAAAGACGGCTACATCCCGCTGCCAGCCAAGGTTGCTGCAAAAGCACTGGCTGACCTGGGTCTGCAGGAAGGTAACAACGTAGCAAAAAAGTAAAACCCTAGGTCCGGGGGATAACCCCGGACCTGTGTAGGAGCCGGCTTGCCGGCGAAGGGGTCAGCACATTCAACATTGATGTTGAATGATCCACCGCCTTCGCCAGCAAGCCGGCTCCTACATCCCCGAATCTTCACTCCGCTGCCGGTTTCCACAGGCGGCGGATTTGTTGCGTCACTGCACTGTCATCTTTCTGTCATACAGGATCGCTAGGGTGTGCGAATGAATGATCTGGCCAATTCCCCCATGACTACAAATCCCCCCAAGCGAATTGACTTCAATACGCCTGAGCTGCAACGCAAGCGCCGTATTCGTGCGCTCAAAGATCGCCTGACCCGCTGGTACGTCCTTATTGGCGGCCTCGCTGTCCTGGGCGCGATCACACTGATCTTCTTCTTCCTCGGCTACGTCGTTCTGCCCCTGTTCCAGGGCGCCGACCTGACCGCCAAAGACGCCATCACCCCTGCCTGGATGCAAGACGCCGGCAAGCCATTGATGATCTCCCTGGAAGAGCAGAACCAGGTCGCCTTGCGGGTTTCCGACAAGGGGCAGGCACTGTTCTTCGACATCGACAATGGCGCCGAACTCAGGCGCGTCGACCTGCCGGTTCCGGCGGGTGCCAGCGTCACCTCGATCGGTGAAGACCAGCCAGGTCATCCGCTGGTAGCCGTGGGCTTTTCCAACGGCCAGGCCCTGGTGTTCCGTCATACCTATAAAGTCACTTACCCGGACGGCAAGAAGACCATCTCGCCGGCCATCGAGTACCCGTATGGCGAAACCCCGATTACGTTGAACGAGGCAGGCGGTGCGCTGGAGCACGTCAGCCTCAACGCCACCGATACGACCCTGATGCTGGTCGGTTCCACCGGTTCGCAACTCAATGTCTTGTCGCTGACCAGCGAAGAAAACATGATGACCGGTGAAATCACCAGCGAGCAGAAGCGCATCGATCTGCCGCAGATGACCGAGCCGGTAAAAAACATCTTCGTCGACCCGCGTCAGCAGTGGCTGTACGTGATCAACGGTCGTGCGCAAGCCGATGTGTTCAGCCTGCGCGACAAGAGCCTCAACGGTCGCTACAAGTTGCTCGAAAACGGCGAGGCCGAGATTACTGCCAGCACCCAGTTGGTGGGCGGTATCTCGCTGATCCTCGGCGATTCCAAAGGCGGCCTGGCCCAGTGGTTCATGGCGCGCGACCCTGATGGCGAATCGCGTCTGAAGCAAATCCGCAGCTTCCAGATGGGCAGCACGCCGATCGTTGAAATCACCGCCGAAGAACGTCGCAAAGGCTTCATCGCCCTCGACGCCTCCGGCAAGCTCGGCGTGTTCCACAGCACCGCCCACCGCACCTTGCTGGTGGACCAGGTGGTCGAAGGCCAAGGGATCTTCGGTCTGTCGCCACGGGCCAACCGCGTGATCGTGGAAGCGGGCGGCAAGATTCAACCGCTGCTGCTCGACAACCCGCACCCGGAAGTGTCCTGGAGCGCGCTGTGGAGCAAGGTCTGGTACGAGAACTACGACGAGCCTAAATACGTCTGGCAATCGACCGCCGCAAACACCGATTTCGAACCCAAATTGAGCCTGGCGCCCCTGACCTTCGGTACGTTGAAGGCCGCGTTCTACGCCATGTTGCTGGCCGCGCCGCTGGCGGTTGCCGCGGCGATCTACACCGCCTACTTCATGGCCCCGGGCATGCGCCGCAAGGTCAAGCCGGTGATCGAGCTGATGGAAGCGATGCCGACGGTGATCCTCGGTTTCTTCGCCGGCCTGTTCCTCGCGCCTTATGTAGAAGGGCATCTGCCGGGCATCTTCAGCCTGCTGATGCTGTTGCCGATCGGCATCCTGGTCGCCGGTTTTGTCTTCAGCCGCCTGCCTGAGTCCATTCGCCTGAAAGTGCCGGACGGTTGGGAAAGCGCGATTCTGATTCCGGTGATCCTGTTTGTGGGCTGGTTGTCGCTGTACATGAGCCCGTACATGGAAACCTGGTTCTTCGGCGGCGACATGCGCATGTGGATCTCCCACGACTTAGGGATCACCTACGACCAGCGCAACGCACTGGTGGTCGGTCTGGCCATGGGCTTCGCCGTTATTCCGAACATCTACTCCATCGCCGAAGACGCGGTGTTCAGCGTGCCGCGTGGCCTGACCCTGGGTTCCCTGGCCCTCGGAGCCACGCCATGGCAGACCATGACTCGCGTGGTGCTCCTCACCGCCAGCCCGGGCATCTTCTCGGCACTGATGATCGGCATGGGCCGTGCGGTCGGTGAAACCATGATCGTGCTGATGGCCACCGGTAACACCCCGGTCATGGAAATGAACCTGTTCGAAGGCCTGCGCACCCTGGCCGCCAACGTCGCGGTGGAAATGCCGGAGTCGGAAGTCGGCGGCAGCCACTACCGCGTGCTGTTCCTCTCGGCGCTGGTGCTGCTGTTGTTCACCTTCGTCATGAACACCCTCGCAGAACTGATTCGTCAGCGCCTGCGCAAGAAATACTCGTCGCTTTAAGAAAGGTAGAAGTCTGTGAAACAGAACTCCCTGAATGGATGGTTCAAGAGCGGCGCCCCTGGCGTCTGGATGAGCGGTGGCGCGGTGTCCATCGCGGTCATCATGACCATTGGCCTGCTCGCGGTGATTGCCGTGCGCGGCTTGGGTCACTTTTGGCCGGCGGACCTGATCCACGCCAGCTACGACGTGCCGGGCCAGGCCAATCACCTGGTCGTCGGCGAAGTGGTGCAAAAGGAACAAGTGCCCCGCGAGCGCCTGAAAAGCGCTGGCCTGCCGGTGCCCGATCAGGGCCCGGAGTTCATGACCCGCGAGCTGATCAAGGTCGGCAACCGTGACCTGAACGGCAACGACTTCACCTGGATCGTCGGCGAGTGGCTGACGAATCAGAAAACGCCGCCGGAGCTGATGGCCGTCGAGCGTCGTGAGTGGGGCAACTTCTACGGCTACCTGGTCAACGTCAAACAGGACGGCAAGGTCATCGCCGAAGGCGAAGCCGCATGGCCGGAGTTGCAGGCCCGTGTCGCTCGCGTCAATGAGCTCGCGGCACAACTCAAGACCCTGGAGAAGTCCGATATCGGCGCGATCAACGCCGGCCTCGAACGCATCCGCCTGCATGGTCGCAAACTGGAACTGGCCGGTAAACTCGACGCCACCGCGCAAGCGGACTTGGAGTCCGAGCGCGCCGAGCTGAACGCGCGTTATCAGGACATCGAAGCGCGTCTTGCCGACCTGCACGCCCAGTTCAACCGCGACAGCCTGACGGCCCGCGATGCCAACGGCAAAGAAATCGTCATCGATATCGGCAAGGTGGTGCACGCCTACCAGCCGAACGCCATGGGCACCTTCACCAAGATTGGCTTCTACTTCAGCAAGGTCTGGGAATTCCTCAGCGACGACCCGCGTGAAGCGAACACCGAAGGCGGGATCTTCCCGGCAATTTTCGGCACCGTGATGATGACCCTGATCATGGCGATGATCGTGACGCCGTTTGGTGTACTGGCGGCGGTTTACTTGCGTGAATATGCCAAGCAGAACGCCTTGACCCGGATTATCCGCATCGCGGTGAACAACCTGGCGGGTGTTCCGGCCATCGTTTACGGCGTGTTCGGCCTGGGCTTCTTCGTCTATGTGCTGGGCGGCTCGGTCGACCGGTTGTTCTTCCCTGAAGCATTGCCGGCGCCGACCTTCGGTACGCCGGGTCTGCTCTGGGCGTCCCTGACCCTGGCGCTGCTGGCGGTGCCCGTGGTGATCGTGGCCACCGAAGAAGGCCTGGCGCGGATTCCCCGCACCGTGCGTGAAGGCTCGTTGGCCCTCGGCGCGACGAAGGCTGAAACCTTGTGGAAGATCGTGCTGCCGATGGCCAGCCCGGCGATGATGACCGGGATGATCCTCGCCGTGGCGCGCGCCGCCGGTGAAGTGGCGCCGCTGATGCTGGTGGGCGTGGTGAAACTGGCACCGTCGCTGCCGCTGGACGGCAACTACCCGTACTTGCACCTGGACCAGAAGATCATGCACCTGGGCTTCCATATTTATGACGTCGGCTTCCAGAGCCCGAACGTCGAAGCCGCACGGCCGCTGGTGTACGCCACAGCGCTGTTGCTGGTGCTGGTGATCGCGACATTGAACCTGTCGGCCGTCTACATCCGTAACCACCTGCGCGAAAAATACAAAGCGCTGGATAGCTAATCACCGCGGACCCTGTAGGAGCTGGCAAGCCAGCGAAGGCGGCGGATCAGTCAACATCATCGTTGAATCTGAAATCGCCTTCGCTGGTAAGCCAGCTCCTACAGGGGACCGGCGTCAGACATAGATTTTGAGTAAGCCGCTGGCCCGAATACTAAGCCAACGGTTAAACGAACCGAATTTGTCAGCACAGGGAGCCTCCCATGCAGCACGAAGCACATACCCACGGCATCAACATGTCCGCCCTGGGCCGCGACAAGCAGAGCCTGAGCCTCGAGCAGGAAACCGTAGCCATCGAAGTGCCGGGCCTGAGCCTGTTCTACGGCGATAAACAAGCGCTGTACGACGTCAGCATGAACATTCCGAAACAGCGCGTGACGGCCTTCATCGGCCCGTCCGGCTGCGGCAAGTCCACGCTGCTGCGCACCTTCAACCGCATGAACGACCTGGTCGACGGTTGCCGTGTAGAAGGCGCCATCAACCTGTACGGCAACAACATCTACCGCAAGGGCGAAGACGTGGCCGAGCTGCGTCGTCGCGTCGGCATGGTGTTCCAGAAGCCGAATCCGTTTCCGAAGACCATCTACGAAAACGTGGTTTACGGTTTGCGCATTCAGGGCATCAACAAGAAACGCGTGCTCGACGAAGCCGTTGAGTGGGCGTTGAAAGGCGCCGCCTTGTGGGAAGAAGTCAAAGACCGCCTGCACGAATCGGCACTCGGCCTGTCCGGTGGTCAGCAGCAACGTCTGGTGATCGCGCGCACCATCGCCGTGGAACCGGAAGTGCTGCTGCTCGACGAACCGTGCTCGGCACTCGACCCGATCTCCACGTTGAAAGTCGAAGAACTGATCTACGAATTGAAATCGAAGTTCACCATTGTCATCGTGACCCACAACATGCAGCAGGCCGCGCGGGTTTCCGACTACACCGCATTCATGTACATGGGCAAACTGGTGGAGTTCGGCGACACCGACACCCTGTTCACCAATCCGGCGAAGAAGCAGACCGAAGACTACATTACCGGTCGTTATGGCTAGCAGGGCAGCCGCAAGCATCAAGCTGCAAGCGGCTGGAAACAAGCGTGCGATACCAGGACTCATACATAACTGCTTGAAGCTTGCAGCTTGAAGCTTGCAACTTTCGCGGAGCGAAACCGATGATTAGTAAAGAAGGCCTTACCCATCACATCTCTGCGCAGTTCAACGCTGAGCTCGAGGAAGTGCGCAGTCACCTCCTGGCCATGGGCGGGCTGGTGGAAAAGCAGGTCAATGACGCGGTCACCGCGCTGATCGAGGCCGACTCCGGCCTGGCCCAGCAGGTTCGCGAGATCGATGACCAGATCAATCAGATGGAACGCAACATCGACGAAGAATGCCTGCGCATCCTGGCCCGACGTCAACCGGCGGCGTCCGACCTGCGCTTGATCATCAGCATCTCCAAGTCGGTGATCGACCTGGAGCGCATCGGTGACGAAGCGACCAAGATCGCCCGTCGCGCCATTCAATTGTGCGAAGAAGGCGAAGCGCCACGCGGCTACGTCGAAGTGCGCCACATCGGCGACCAGGTGCGCAACATGGTTCGCGACGCACTGGACGCCTTTGCCCGTTTCGACGCCGACCTCGCGTTGTCGGTGGCGCAGTACGACAAAATCATCGACCGCGAATACAAGACGGCATTGCGCGAGCTGGCCACCTACATGATGGAAGACCCGCGTTCTATTTCGCGAGTCTTGAGCATTATCTGGGTCCTGCGTTCGCTGGAGCGGATTGGCGACCACGCGCGCAACATTTCCGAACTGGTGATTTACCTGGTGCGCGGCACGGACGTGCGTCACCTGGGCCTTAAACGCATGAAAGAAGAAGTTGAAGGTACCAGTAGCGAAACCGCTAATGTTCCGGGCAACGCTGACGATAAGTAAGATGCCCCGAGAAAAGCGCCCGGCCCTTTGGCCGGGCGTTTTTGTTTGTGGGTTACCTGTTTGAAAGCAGCGCCCGCGAACGAAAAGTCCCGGCGTGACTGCAATGCAGTTCTGTAGGAGCTGGCTTGCCAGCGAAGGGGTCGTCAGCTGCCACATTGGTATCGTCTGATACACCGCCTTCGCCAGCAAGCCGGCTTCTACAGTTTTGGCAATGTGCCGTCAGCGAAAGGCAATGCCTGCCAGGATTTTTAAAGGGGTGGTGGATGAGTAAGGTCAGTGTATTGGTCGTGGACGACGCGTCGTTCATTCGTGACCTGGTGAAGAAGTGCCTGCGCAACTACTTCCCGGGCATCCGCATCGAAGAAGCGGTCAACGGCAGGAAAGCTCAGTCCTTGCTGGCACGGGGGATGTTCGACCTCGTGCTGTGCGACTGGGAAATGCCGGAAATGTCCGGCCTGGAACTGCTGACCTGGTGCCGCGAGCAGGACCACCTCAAGACCCTGCCATTCGTGATGGTGACCAGTCGCGGCGACAAAGAGAATGTCGTCCAGGCGATCCAGGCCGGCGTTTCCGGTTACGTCAGCAAACCCTTCACCAACGAGCAGTTGGTGACCAAGGTCAAGCAGGCACTGAACAAGGTTGGCAAGCTCGATGCCTTGATCAACAGCGTGCCGAGCAAAATCAATTCGGCCTTCGGTAATGATTCCCTGAATGCATTGACGGGCGGTACGTCCGCTGTGGTCGCGCCACCTGCCGTCGCCGCCGCGCCGACTGCAGCGTCTCGCGGTTTGCTCAACAGCCCACCGGTCAAGGCGCCAGCGTCCTCGGGACTCAGCGGTGGTCGCGGCCAGGGCCAACTGCGTTTACCCAATGGCATTGCGCAGTGTGTGATCAAGGCCTTGAGCCTCAGGGAGGCACTGCTGGTGGTCAAGCGTACTGACTCCCTGCCACAAGTCCTCGACTGCGCCGTGCTCGATCTGGAACAGGGCGACAACGCCGAAACCGCTCGCCTGAACGGCTACCTGCACGCCATCGTCGCCCATGAGCCCAAGCCCGACAGCCAATGGTTGCAGCTGACGTTTCGTTTTGTCGATCAGGATGCGCAGAAGCTGGACTACATCTCCCGGTTGATTGCGCGTGGCACGGCGCAGAAGCATTTCATTCCCGGCGCGTAATCGTCGTTGCCTGTCAGACCGCCTTCGTCGGAACGCCGCCCACCCCTTCAAGTCTAAACATACAAGCGAGCTTGCTCGCGAAGGGGCCGGCACATACACCACACATCCGTCGGCCTGCCCATTTTGAAACATCTGCCCACTAGCCCGGTCCATTGCAGCTGCTAGGCTCATCTCCCAGGCCTTACTCGACAGAATCTTGCCCATGCTCGCGCGCCTGCTGTTTTTCTGTGGTCTTTTCCTGGCCTCCACCTCGGCTGTGGCCATTACGATCTACAAGTCCAAAGACGCCCATGGCGTGGTCTCCTACAGCGACCGCCCCACGCAGGCGCCCAGGTGTTCGTTTTTCGCGATCGCATGGTCGAGCGCCTCGAGCGTCAGGTGTACCTCGATATCAAGAAGCAGAAGGGCATGGACAGCGTTTACGTGCGCAATGACCTGTATGCCCCGGTCGAGATCGAATTAAGTTTTGCCGGGTTGAAGAACGTCAGCGGCGCACCGAGCCGGCCGATCCGCCGGGTCATGCCGGCGCGCAGCAACATTCGTCTGGCGCTGCTCACCGCCACCCAAGCCGGAAAGCCTCTGGTGTATGCCCCAAGGTTCCAGTATTCCCTGGGCGACCCCTCAGGAACCGCCATGGCCTATCGTTATCCGTTGCCCTGGCGTGGCGGGCCGTTTCGCTTGAGTCAGGGGGCCAATGGTCAATACAGCCACTTCGGTGCCAAGAGCCGTTACGCCATGGACATCGCCATGCCTGAAGGTACGCCGATCATCGCGGCCCGGGGCGGGGTGGTGGTGAAAACCGAGAACAGTCAGACCGGGCGCGGCACCGATCCATCGGGGAATTTCGTGCGGGTGCTGCACGATGACGGGACCATGGGCGTGTATTTGCACCTCAAGCAAGGGTCGGTAAGCGTTGGCGAGGGGCAGCGGGTTTCGGTGGGGAGTGCGCTGGCGCTGTCGGGCAACACCGGCAACAGCAGCGGGCCGCATTTGCACTTTGTCGTTCAGCGCAATACCGGGTTGGGGCTGGTGTCGATTCCGTACCAGTTCAATCAGCCGGTGGGGGCGTTGCCCAACTTTGCGTTGGGCAGACAATGATGTATTGCCTGTTCTGACGCCTTCGCGAGCAAGCCCGCTCCCACATTGGTTTTGTGTCGATCACATGAAATTGGCTCGACGCAGATCAAGTGTGGGAGCGGGCTTGCTCGCGAAGGGATCGACGCCGATCCGGATCAGCACATCAATCGAGCATCAACACCTTCGCCAGCACAATCTTCGGCCCTTTCATCTTCTTGATGATGATCCGCAACCCTTCGACTTCCAGCACTTCTTCCTCTTCCGGAACCCGTTTCAGGGTTTCGTAGATCAACCCGGCAAGGGTTTCGGCTTCGATGTGGTCCAGGTCAATGCCCAGCAGGCGCTCGACCTTGAACAGCGGCGTATCGCCCCGCACCAGCAGCTTGCCCGGCTGGTACGCGAGGATCCCGCGCTCCGCCTTGCGATGTTCGTCCTGAATGTCGCCCACCAGCACTTCCAGCACGTCTTCCATGGTCAGGTAGCCGATGATGTTGCCATCCGCTTCTTCGACCAAGGCGAAGTGCGAGCCACCCTTGCGGAACTGCTCCAGCAACTGCGACAACGGCAGGTGGCGCGACACGCGCTCCAGTGGGCGCGTGAGTTCGGCGAGGTTGAACGACTCGGGAATGTGGTCCAGGGCCGCCAGTTCCAGCAACAGATCCTTGATGTGCAGCAGGCCGACGAATTCCTGGCGATCGCTGTCGTACACCGGGTAACGGCTGAATTTGTGGCGACGGAACATCGCCAGGATTTCCTTGAGCGGCGCGTTGAACTCCAGGGTCACCAGGTCTTCCCGGGAGTTGGCCCAGTCGACCACTTCCAGCTCGCCCATTTCCACCGCCGACGCCAACACGCGCATGCCCTGGTCGCTCGGGTCCTGACCGCGGCTGGAGTGCAGGATCAGCTTGAGTTCTTCGCGGCTGTAATGGTGCTCATGATGCGGGCCGGGTTCACCCTGGCCGGCGATACGCAGGATCGTGTTGGCGCTGGCGTTCAGCAGGTAAATCGCCGGGTACATGGCCCAGTAGAACAGGTACAGCGGCACCGCGGTCCACAGCGACAGCAGCTCGGGTTTACGGATGGCCCAGGATTTCGGCGCCAATTCGCCGACCACGATGTGCAGGTACGAAATGATGAAAAACGCGGTGAAGAACGAGACGCCCTTGACCACTTCGGCGGACTCTACGCCCACGGCGCTCAATACCGGCTCGAGAATGTGAGCGAACGCGGGTTCACCGACCCAGCCAAGGCCCAGGGAGGCGAGGGTGATACCCAGTTGGCACGCCGACAGGTAAGCATCGAGCTGACTGTGTACGGTGCGCAGAATGTGTCCGCGCCAGCCGTTCTTTTCAGCGATGGCCTCGACCGGGTCGAGCGCAATTTGACCATGGCGAATTCCGCCGCAACGAAAAAGCCGTTGAGCAAAACCAGGATCAGAGCAAAAAGAATCATGCCGAAATCGGCGAAAAGTGTTGCGAGGGTCAAGCCAGGGGATGGGTCCATGATGGAGTTTTGCGGTTTCCGTGTATTCAAAAAAGGAGGAAATGCGGTGCCTGAAGGGCAGGCACAAGTCAGCCAATGTAGCGGCTGACCATGTGATTGACTAGTGGCGTGTGCTGGCCGGTATCAGTCGGCGGGGCTGATGACCCGGGTTTTGCTGACCTGGGCTGGCGCAAAATGACAGGTAAAGGTGCTTCCGTGGCCGGGCACGCTGCTGATTTCCATCCGCGCGCGGTGTCGCAGCAGCACGTGTTTGACGATGGCCAGCCCGAGTCCGGTGCCGCCGGTGTTGGAGTTGCGGCTGGAATCGACTCGGTAGAAACGTTCGGTCAGGCGCGGCAGGTGTTTGCTGTCGATGCCGATCCCGGAATCCTGCACGCTCAGGTGCGCGCCTTGCTCATCGCCCCACCAGCGAATGCGGATATTGCCTTCGGCCGGGGTGTATTTCACCGCGTTGAACACCAGATTGGAAAATGCGCTGCGCAATTCGGCTTCGCTGCCCCTGAGCAGGATGGTCGGGTCGGCTTCCAGGGTGATGCGCTGGTTTTTCTGGCCCGACAGCTGTTGAGCATCGCTCTTGATCGATTGCAGCAAGCCGTCAATGGCCACCGGCTGGTTGTCCGACGGATAATCGGTGGCTTCCAGCTTGGCCAGCAATAGCAAGTCGTTGAGCAAGGTCTGCATGCGCCCGCCTTGCTGCTGCATTTGCTGCAAGGCGCGGGACCAGCGCGGGTTCACGTCTTCGACATTGTCGAGCAGGGTTTCCAGGTAACCGCAGATCACCGTCAGTGGCGTGCGCAGCTCGTGGGAGACGTTGGCGATGAAGTCTTTGCGCATTTGCTCCAGCTGATGAATGCGCGTGACGTCGCGCACCAGCATCAGGTGTTCGTTGTTGCCGTAGCGGGTGATGTACAGCTGAATGCGCAGGCGATCGTTGATCGGTGAAGGGATTTCCAGCGGCTCGGCGTAGCTGTCCTGCTCGAAGTACTCCTTGAAGCGCGGATGGCGTACCAGGTTGGTCACCGGCTGGCCACTGTCTTGTGGCGTCTTGAGGCCGAGCAGGGTTTCGGCGGCGCGGTTCCACCATTCGAGGTTGCCGTCGCTGTCGAGCATGATCACCGCGTCTTTCAATGCGGCGGTGGACTCCTGGACCCGGTCGATCACCGCTTGCAGGCGCCCGCGAACCCGTTGGTCGCGGCGTTGCAGGTGGTAGATGCTGTCGAACACTTCACCCCACAGGCCATAGCCGTCGGGCGGCGCTTCGTCGGGTTTATGCAGGCGCAGCCATTCGTGCAGGCGCAGCAGTTGCTTGAGGGTCCAGGCCAGGTACAGGCCCAGGCCCGCGGCGAGGCTCCAGCCGTAGTAGCCGGAAATCAGGCCGATCACCAGGCAGGCGGTGACCAGCAGCAGCATGTGGCGGATCAGGGTGCCATGCCAGTTTTGGTTCACTAAAAGCGCGTCCTTGTCAGCTTGTCGGGCGAAGATCAGGCTTTGGTAGAAAACCGGTAGCCGGTGCCGCGCACGGTTTGTACCAGATTTTCGTAGGCATCGCCGAGGGCTTTGCGCAGGCGGCGGATATGCACATCGACGGTGCGCTCTTCGACATAGACGTTGCCGCCCCAGACCTGGTCCAGCAACTGACCACGGGTGTAGGCGCGTTCCTGGTGAGTCATGAAAAACTGCAGCAGGCGGTATTCGGTCGGGCCCATCTCGGCGGGTTTGCCGTCGATGGTCACGCGATGGCTGATCGGGTCCAGCAGCAGGCCGCCTATTTCGATTGGCGCTTCACCGTCGGTAGGCCCGGCTCGGCGCAACACGGCCTTGAGGCGCGCCACCAGCTCGCGCGGGGAAAAGGGTTTGGTGATGTAGTCGTCGGCGCCGACTTCCAGGCCCTGGATCTTGTTGTCTTCTTCGCCCTTGGCGGTGAGCATGATGATCGGGATGTCCCCGGTCAGCTCATCGCGCTTGAGGCGGCGGGCCAGTTCGATACCGGACGTGCCCGGCAGCATCCAGTCCAGCAGAATCAGATCCGGCTTGCGGTCGACGATGATGGCGTGGGCTTGCTGCGAGTTTTCCGCCTCCATGCAATCGTAGCCGGCCATTTCCAACGCAACGGCGATCATTTCGCGAATGGGCGCTTCGTCGTCGACGATCAGAATGCTCCTGCCAACCATGCGTTAATCCTCTTGTCATTTAACTGTCTTGCGCCGCATTAGATAACGGAATTATTGCAGTCGTGTGACAGTATTTTAGTCGCCCGGCGATTGTCATGATCCTGAACTAAGCTTTAAGTCCGAATCCTGACAACCACAAAAGGAAGGTTTCCATGAAGCACATCGCTCAATCCTGGAAGGCATTGCTGGTCACTGCTGCGCTAACGCTGCCGACAATGGCTTTCGCCGCCGACCCGGGCATGGTTAAAGACGGCATGATGACCGACCACAAGGGCATGACGTTGTACACCTTCGACAACGACACGGGCGGCAAGTCGGCTTGCACCGGCAAGTGCGCAGAAAACTGGCCACCGCTGAAAGCCACCACGGCCGACAAGGCTGAAGGCAAGTGGACCATCATCAAGCGTGACGATGGCACGATGCAGTGGGCGTTCGACGGCAAGCCGCTGTACTACTTCGTTCAAGACAAGAAGCCAGGCGACATGACAGGCGACAAGAAAATGGACAAGTGGCACGTCCTCCAAGGGCCGAAGATGTAAGCGCCCTGCACCTGTAGGAGCAAGCTTGCTCGCGATGGACGTTAACGATGACGCGGGCTGCCTGGAAAAACGCGTCGCCTTCAAATTTATCGTCGGAACGCCGCCCGGAACAAGCTCGCTCCTACATGATGCGACCTGTGCAAGCATCTGTTGCCTCAACGCAACGCGTAATCCAGCACAATCCCCACGAAAATCGCCAACCCCGCCCAGTGGTTGTGCAAGAACGCCTTGAAGCAACGCATCCGGTCCTTGCCGCGGGTGTACCAGAACTCCCAGGCAAAACAGCCCGCCGCCGCCAGCAATCCTAGATGAAACCAGCCGCCCAACTCGAACGTCGAGCCGGCGAGCAGCAGGCAACCCAGCGCCAACCCTTGCAGGGTCAGGATGATCACCCGGTCCGCCTCACCGAACAGAATGGCCGTGGATTTCACGCCGATTCTCAAATCGTCATCGCGATCGGTCATGGCGTAATACGTGTCGTAGCCCACTGTCCACAGCAGGTTGGCGATCCACAGCAACCACGCCGCGGCGGGCAGTTCGCCGGTTTCGGCGGTGAACGCCATCGGCATCCCCCAGGAGAACGCCGCGCCCAGCACTACCTGCGGGTAATAGGTGTAGCGCTTCATGAACGGATAACTGAACGCCAGCGCCAGGCCGCCGAACGATAGCCAGACGGTCGCCGCGTTGGTACACAGCACCAGCAGGAAACTCAGGCCCATCAGCAGCGCAAAAAATATCAACGCTTCCCTGGAGCTGATCTTGCCGCTCACCAACGGTCGCTGTTCGGTGCGTTTCACATGGCCGTCGACCTTGCGATCGGCCCAATCGTTGATCACGCAACCGCCCGCGCGCGTCAGCACCACGCCGAGGACGAAAATCACGATATTGGCCAGGGACGGTGAACCTTTCCCTGCAATCCACAACGCCCACAGCGTCGGCCACAACAGCAGGTAAATGCCGATCGGCTTGTCCATGCGCGTCAGCTGAATGAAGTCCCATGCCCGAGGGTTCACGCGATTCAGGGACTTGAGCAGGCTCTGGTACATCAGCAATTCTCCGGATGGGCGCGGGTAGCGCGCCACAAGGTCGGCAGGAAAATTTCGGCCACCAGCACGCTCAGGGCGCCACGGTCGAAGCGCGAACGGCGGCCCCACAACCCGGGCGCTCGGGCCTCTGCCGGCAGCCATTCCTGAGGATAGTGACAAACCTCGATGGCCCGGCGCTGGAATGCCTGGTCGCAAAATAGCAATTCACCCAGGGAACGGCTGCCCAATTCGTCCATGTGCAAACCGTCGCCCTGCAACGCACTGCGCGACGCCACGCTGCGGGCAAAGACCCAGGCTTCGCCATGCCCGCGCAGATACACCTCGCGCACCCAACCCTCGCTGCCTTCGGCCAGGTCCAGCGCGGCACATTCGTCGGCCCGCAGTGGCTGCCAGCCTTCGAACAGCGGCGTGACACTGAAACCGTCATTCGACAGCCGGGTCAGTCGCCGGGTCAGCGAACCTTCATCGAACAGCCAGTCGAGGGTAGACGTGTCGGGGAGGGGCGTCAGCCGGCTTTGGGAGAGCCAGAGAAGCGTCGCGCAGGGGGAGTTTGAGTGTTGCACAGTGAGTCATTATTGGCAGCAAATGAGGCCGCGAGCTTACCATGTCAGTCGGCGATTTTGATTGATCCGCCCTTTCGTTACGCCGAAGGCTTGCATCTGCCGGGCCCGATCAGTACAAAACGCCCCTGAGCCGGACGGCAGCGCTCCAACCATCGACCGTTCGCGCCGGCAAAAGCCTGAATCTGAGGATGTACCTGAATGAAAAAGTGGCAATGTGTAGTCTGCGGCCTGATCTATAACGAAGCCGACGGCTGGCCGGATGACGGGATTGCGCCGGGCACCCTGTGGCAGGACGTGCCGGAAGACTGGCTGTGCCCGGATTGCGGCGTGGGCAAGATGGATTTCGAAATGATCGAAATCAACTAAGACTTCAGAGGAGTAAGGCATGAACGCACCTGTCGTGATCGTTGGCACCGGGCTGGCTGGCTACAACCTGGCCCGGGAGTTTCGCAAACTCGATGGCGAAACCCCGCTGCTATTGATTACCGCAGATGACGGACGCTCCTACTCCAAGCCGATGCTCTCCACCGGCTTTGGCAAGAACAAGGACGCCGATGGCCTGAGCATGGCCGAGCCGGGCACCATGGCCGAACAGTTGAAGGCCGAAGTGCGTACCCACACCCGTATCAGCGGCATCGACCCGGGCCACAAGCGCCTGTGGATCGGCGAAGAATCGGTGATCTACCGCGACCTGGTGCTGGCCTGGGGTGCGGAAACCGTGCGCGTGCCCATCGACGGCGATGCGACGGATTGCGTGTTCCCGATCAACGACCTGGAAGACTACGCCCGCTTTCGCGCGGCAGCGGCCGGCAAGCGTCGGGTGTTGTTGCTCGGCGCCGGCCTGATCGGTTGTGAGTTCGCTAACGACCTGATGCTCGGCGGTTACCAGGTGCAACTGGTTGCACCCTGCGAGCAGGTGATGCCGACCCTGCTGCACCCGGCGGCTGCCGCGGCGGTCCAGGCCGGACTGGAAAGCCTGGGCGCACGCTTCCACCTCGGGCCGGTGCTCAACCGCCTGCAGCGAGTCGCTGACGGGCTGGAAGCGCATCTGTCCGATGGCCAGGTGATTCCTTGCGATGTGGTGGTGTCGGCCATCGGCCTGCGCCCGCGCATCGACCTGGCCGCTGCTGCCGGTGTGCAGGTCAATCGCGGGGTGGTGGTGGACCGTCACCTGAAAACCTCCCACGCCAATATCTACGCGCTGGGGGATTGCGCCGAGGTCGATGGGCTGAATCTGCTGTACGTCATGCCCCTGATGAGCTGTGCGAGAGCACTGGCGCAAACCCTCGCCGGAAACCCCACCGCCGTGAGTTACGGACCGATGCCGATCACCGTGAAAACCCCGGTCTGCCCATTGGTGGTGTCGCCACCACCACGGGGCACGGAAGGTGTCTGGACGGTCGAAGGGCAGGGCGCCGACATCAAGGTTTTATGCCGTGACGCCAGTGGAAATTTGCTCGGTTATGCCCTGACAGGCGCGGCGGTGATGGAAAAACTGGCACTGAACAAAGCGCTTCCGCCACTGCTGGCGTAAATACCGGTCGTTCTGTCGGAATCACCCCGCTTTTGCCCCTACAAAGGTCGCGCCGAGACTGGCGCGGCCCTGCCGTGCGTGCCATCCTCACTCCTGTCTGCCGCAGAGTAGAGCATCTGCGGCACCTTGGGCGCTGTTCCAACGAGAACGGCACGGACATAACAACAAAAAACCGTCAAAGGGGCTTCACTAATGCGTAAACCAGATCTCGCCGCCGCCATCGCGGAAAAAGCAGACCTCACCAAAGAACAGGCCAATCGCGTTCTCAACGCCGTTCTCGAAGAAATCACCGCCGCTCTGCACCGCAAGGACAGCGTCACGCTGGTGGGCTTCGGAACCTTCCTGCAACGCCATCGCGGAGCACGTACGGGCAAGAACCCGCAAACCGGTGAGCCAGTGAAAATCAAGGCCAGTAATACCGTTGCGTTCAAGCCGGGCAAGTTTTTGAAAGATAGCGTTAATCCGTAATACGTCCCCCCACCCGCATTGCGGGGGAGTGGAAAAAAAAATGGGCACGCCAACCAGGTTGGGTGCCCATTTTTTATGCGGCACGACGCTGTTCTTTGTAGGAGCTGGCTTGCCAGCGAAGGCGGTGTGTCAGGCGACATCAATATTGAGCGACGCGCCGCCATCGCCATTTTGGGCTCATCCGGATGATCCAGCACTCGCTCCACCAATGCACTCTGTCGGCATGCGACTGAGCGGTGTGAGCCTTCCACATCGTCGGAGATGGCGCTGACGGCCAGTAGATTTTCTGAGTTGTCCCCTGATTCTGTTTTAAAGGTCTGAAACACTGTAGGGCTGAAGCTCGGCGATCTGAGACAGAAATGTCAGATGCTCCACCGCCTTTACTTTCTCTAGATGATCGAGAGTGTCCGGACCGCCGAACATCAGCGCTGGAACAAAGCCGTACATCTCGTCGTGACGCAGGGTGCCGAGCTTTTTCTTTGCCGGTTTAAACATTTCGCCATAATCGTTAGTGTCTACTTCCCGGGACAATATGAAACCTTGCAGTTCTCTATCCATTTCTTCACTTTTAAGTTCGAAATTATGGAGAACACATCGAGAGAGAACACTGGTTATTTTAAGCGAAAAACCCGTTTTTTCACCCCAGAGGTACAAGTCCCCGAAAGCACTACGGGCAATAAGGTGGTAGGTATCACGTTCTTCAAAAGTCGTCCCTTCGATCCAAGATGACACCACCCCTTCGTATTCCTGAGGATTGACTAACCAGAATATGCCGTCGCCGTATCCGCACCAGCCGTGCTCGGCCCAGTAATCCAGTAAAAGATTGGGTAGCTTGCCTCTGTAACGTTCGATACTTGACGTCGGTGCTTTCTGCCGATCAACAGGCGCACCAAATTTTTCTAAAAACCTAGCGAATACTTTGTCCATGCAATGCCCCTTGCTCAAAACACTTTGTCTCCATAAGCCATGCCATGGAGGGCTTTATTTTTGACGCGGAGCGAGATGGGATGCATTCCAAACGGGGCGTAGAAATGATCACTTCTACAAATCCGTGAAACTGTAGGGCTGAAGCTCGGTGATCTGAGACAGCAGTGTCAGATGCTCCACTGCCTTTACTTTCTCCAGATGATCCAGAGTGTCCGGACCTCCGAACATCAGCGCTGGCACAAAGCCGTACATCTCGTCGTGACGCAAAGTGCCCAGCTTTTTCTTCGCTGGTTTGAACAGGTCGCCATAATCGTTAGCATCCACATCGATCGACAACAGGAAGGACTGAAGGCCCTTATCCATTTGGTCTCCTGTATATATAGAAGTGTGTGTTGCATAACGAGAAAGGTGGCTTGTTATGTCAAGAGAGGCTCCCGTTTTCTCACCCCAGAGGAACAAATCGCCAAAGGCGCTACGGGCAATCAGGTGGTAGGTGTCAAAACCCTCAAATTTCGTCCCCTCAAGCCAGGATGCCACCACCCCCTCGTATTCTTGAGGATTCACTATCCAAAAAATGCCATCACCGTAACCGCACCAGCCGTGTTCCCCCCAGTATTCCAACAGCTGACTAGGCAGCTTGCCTCTATAGCGCTCGATGCTTGACGCTGGTACTTCCTGCCGATCAACAGGTCCGCCAAACGTCTCCAGAAAAATTGAAAACACCTCATCCATTGCTTTCTCCCTTAACATTTATGAAATCACAATGAGATAGGTGTTACTGATCGGTGATTTCTTGGAAATCTGCGCTTTGATGCCTGCTTTAAAGATCTGAAAAGCTGTACGGCTGAAGCTCGGTGATCTGAGACAGCAGCGTCAGATGCTCCACCGCCTTTACTTTCTCCAGATGAGCGAGAGTGTCCGGGCCGCCGAACATCAGCGCTGGAACAAAGCCGTACATCTCGTCGTGACGAAGAGTTCCGAGCTTTTTCTTTGCCGGTTTGAACAGGTCGCCATAATCGTTGGAATCCACATTCCTGGAAAGTACAAAATTTTGTAATTCGCTGTCCATCTCCTCATTCGTAATGTCGAAACTTTTAATAACTACCCGGGAAAGAACACTTGTTATTTTAAGCGAAAATCCCGTTTTTTCGCCCCAGAGATACAAGTCGCCAAAGGCGCCACGGGCAATTAGGTGGTAGGTATCAAATGCTTTGAATTCCGTCCCCTCAAGCCAGGACGTCACCACCCCCTCGTATTCTTGAGGGTTCACTATCCAAAAAATGCCATCACCGTAACCGCACCAGCCGTGTTCGGCCCAGTATTCCAATAGCTGATTAGGCAGCTTGCCTCTATAGCGCTCGATGCTTGACGCTGGTACTTCCTGCCGATCAACAGGTCCGCCAAACGTCTCCAGAAAAATTGAAAACACCTCATCCATTGCTTTTTCCTTAACATTTATGAAATCTGACAATGAGATAGGTGTTAATGATCGGTGATTCCTTGGAAATCTGCGCTTTGATGCTTTAAAGATCTGAAAAGCTATACGGCTGAAGCTCGGCGATCTGAGACAGTAATGTCAGATGCTCTACCGACTTTACTTTCTCAAGATGAGCGAGAGTGTCCGGACCGCCGAACAGCAGCGCTGGAACAAAACCGTACATCTCGTCGTGACGAAGAGTGCCGAGCTTTTTCTTTGCCGGTTTGAACAGGTCGTCATAATTGTTGTAACTAACTTCCGTGGAAAGCAAGAAATTTTGCAGTTCTTTATTCAATTGCTCTCCTGCAAATATCGAGGTGTGGGTAGTATATCGTGAAAGACAACTCGTAATAGTAAGTGAAGCACCCGTTTTTTCGCCCCAAAGGTGCAGGTGGCCAAAGGCACTGCGAGCAATTAGATGATAGTTATCAGCCGCTTCAAATTTTGTCCCTTCAATCCAGGACGCCACCACCCCATCATATTCCTGAGGATTCACGATCCAGAAAATTCCCTCACCATAACCGCACCATCCGTGTTCGGCCCAGTATTCCAGCAACAGATTGGGCAGTTTACCTCTGTAACGGTCGATACTTGAAATCGGTACTTCCTGCCGATCAACCGGTCCACCGAATTTCTCTATAAACCTTGCAAATATTTTATCCACGCCATGCCTCCTTATTACTAACACTTATGTAGTTTTACATTGAGGAAGGTTGATTCACGCATTGATGGGGGAACGCTTTCAGCCGCAGCCTTCAAGTTTGCGATTTTCGGCCTCCACTGAGGACCGATACTGGAATTGACTTGTCGATCACCGAAGTCACCAATTATATCCTTGCCGCCAGCGCTCAGATCGGGATTATGCAGTCCTGCAAGATTTGACATAGTATCCTTGGATTTTTTGATGGCTGCCGCTTCAGCGTCGAATGCATCCATGGTCTGCGAAAACTCACCTTGAAAACGCTTTTGCAGTTGAGCTGCCAAAGCTTCTCGGGCTTGACTGGCGGCAGATCTGCTGCGCTTCACCGGATTTGCAATATTCTCCAAATACTCATCAACCGTCAGCCGATTCAACCCGTCCTCTTGCCCCTTCAACTGCCGCTCGAACTCTCCGATTTTAGACGCTGGCAGCTTGTCCGCTTTGAAACATTCGACTTTATGAAGCGGCATCGCGTTCGGTTTGTCACGTGGGGCGTCTTTTTCTTTTCCAGATGGACGATGTGCGGGTGGCCCAGGCTCCTGCTTGCCGAGTGCACCTTTGCGCGGTGCCGAGGTTTGCAGGTCGGGTCGTTTTTTCAGTGCGTCTTCATGCTTGAGCATCCATTCGGCTAGCCGCGCACCTTTGGGGCTTGCTCGCATTTCCTGGGCAAGGACGTGGGCATTGCCTCGTCCACGGGTGATATAAGCAACGATGGCGCCCAGCAGCAGGGCGACGACCTCCACATGCCCCAGCGCGATGTCATGTGCGGCGCTTCTTTGGGCGAACGGATCGTCCCGGCTGAACGGGTTTAATCCTTCCTCTCCCCGAGGGCCTTTCCATGCGGTGTTGATGCCAGTCAGGTAATACTCGCCAATGCGCGGCAAGCCTTCGACGAAAAACTCGGCGATGGACGACAGGCCGAGTATGCCCAATATCCAGGTGCTGGCTTGCAACCCCATCGCGGCACCGGCGGCTCCCATGGGAATGGCGCCAGCCCCTCCGAGAAACGCGCCTGTACCCGCACCAATGGCTCCTCCGATCAACACACTGCCGGCAACGATCATTGCCATTTGGCTGACGACTTCGATCAACTCGTTGAGGATGCTGGAGATGTCGAGGTCAGAGAAACGTTGCCTCAATAGACGGCCGGCTTCCCACTCGGCTTGGATGAACGCAGACCTGACACTGTTGATACGACGGATGTTGAGGGACAGGGAGGGGGCACGCTCGTTGAACTGCGTGCGATAGGTGGCTCCTCCTTGGTAGCCCATCTGATGAGTTATACGGTTTTCAATCTCGCGCCACGTGGGCACGATGTGCGATAAAAACATTCGAGAGTCTTCCTGACAATTCGCCCGTTAGTGCGTTGATAATCCCGGTGTCCATTACCGAATTACGCTAACAAGTTATTGAAAGGGGGGATGTAGGAAGGGTCTTTTGCCGTTGTCGGAAACTTCCCTTATTTCGGGATGTTGCATTGGTGACTGGTAATGGCGTGTTTCAAGTTGCAACGTGATGGGGTGTCGTTATGCAGTGGAACGTTTTTTGTTTCTGAAGTGATTAGCAACATTGCGTAGAAGCAAGCTTGTTCGCGAAGGTGGACTGGTGTCCGGCAGCGATGTCGACTGACACGGCCTCTTCGCTGGCAAGCCAGCTCCTACAGGTGGATGTCCTCGATATCTCTCTACGCCTTGACCGCAGGCGCCGCCGGATTCGGTGAGTCGATGTGATCCAGTGCTCGTTCCACCAGTAGATACACGCCGTCGGCCATTCTGCTGATTGCCAGGGCAACGGAACGGCTTCGGCCTTCTACGTCGTCGGCCAGGTCGGCGGCGATGGCGCTGATGGACAGCAGGTCTTCGGAGGCGTTGGCCAGGAGGGCTTCGGTGTGGATGTCGGGGGAAACAGTGAAGAGGTGGCCATTTAGGGTTTTGGGCCTGGATGAATTGAGTTTGTCAGGATGGAAGCTTGGGTTTTTCATAATGATGAACCTCATGGATTAACAAGTGTTCTCCCGAGTTACGGACTTGCACATCCGTGTCACCGATTTTGCGATGACGGCCAGAGATTAGCGGCAAAAGGCGAAGCGCGGATAGTTCATGGCGGGCGCCGCGTATTGCAGGAAACTTCCGAAAAGATTGAGAGGGTCAAGATCAAAAGATCGCAGCCTTGCGGCAGCTGCTACAGAGAGGTCGGATTGGCGCTTAAATGGTGCGTTTCGTTAATGACTTGGTAGTCATCGGCGTCAAAAAACACGTTATCTTCTGCTATCGCAATCGATGGTGGCGTTCTGACTTGAAGTCGCTAAACTGCGCCGGCCGTTTATTTTTTTTGAGGCTGTGCGTATGAAATTTCGTTTTCTTCTGTGGGTTTTGGGTCTGTTGATGGGTAAGGCCAGCCGGACTAATCCTGCGTTCCAGCAGCAGTTGGGTGACAAGGATCTGGTGTTCCAGCTGCAGACTCTTGATGGGAAGGTGGCGCGGCATTTCCGGGTGAAGGATCAGCGCATTACCAGCAAGTCCGGTGTGTATGCCGAGCCGGCGTTTGCGATTGCCTTTAAAGACGCCGCCTATGGCTTTGCCACGATGCAGGCGAAGAACAAGCAGTTGGCGTTCATGACGGGGATTCAGGACAAGTCGATTCAGATCAAGGGCAACCCGGCGCTGGTGATCTGGTTTCAGGGGTTGACCAAGTATTTGAAGCCGCGCAAGGCCAAAGCCAAGGTTTGAGATAGTCAGTCAGACCGAGGTGGATTCATCGCGGGCAAGCCACGCTCCCACAGGTTTTGCGTCGTTACCAAATGGGGTGAGCGACGCGATCCTGTGGGATGCTTTTCAGGGGTGGGTGAATTGGGACGCGAGTTCGCGCAGCAGCATTTCAGCTTCCAGCACTTTACTGACGACCTCGTCGGCTTTGTCGCGGCTGATGTTCAGGCGCTCCAACAGCGCGTCGGGGATGTCTTCGACCGGGCCTGCGCCGACGCCGCGGCTGCGCAGCAGACGTACGGCCAGGCAGACGAGGTTCGGGTATTCGGCGTAGTCGCCGTCGTAGCTCGGGTCGTGCTGGAAGCGCAGGGCGGTGGCCAGTTCATCGGGCATGTCCCAGTAGCGCATCAGCCACGCGCCGATCTGTTCGCGACTGATGCCCAGCAGGTGTTGCTCGACAAAACTGTGGGACAGGTGCGGGTTGACCTCCAGGTGGCGGCAGATCAGCGAGAAGTGCGGCGGGAACACGTGGGCCAGCAACAGGTAGCCGAAGTTGTGCAGCAGACCCGCAAGGTAGGTCAGGCCGGCTTCGGGACGCTGGGCGCGGGGCATGGCGCGGGTCAGGCCTTCGATGACGGCGGCGGTGTAGATCGACTGCTGCCAGTACGGCGTGGTCTGTTGCGGGTGATCCTTGGGCAGGCTCAGGGTTTTGCCCAGGGCCAGGCCCAGCGCCAGGTTGATCACCAGGTCGAAGCCCAGCACCCGGACGATGGCGTCTTCCACTGAGCGAATCTTGCTCGGCGAAGCGTAGTAGGGTGACGCCGCCCAGCTGATGACTTGTGCGGCCAGGGCCGGGTCGGTTTCGACGACGCCGGTGATGTCGTCGATGGTGGCGTTGGGATCGACCCGCAGCTTGATGATTTTTTGCGCGGTCGTGGCCAGGGGCGGAATTTCGATGGTCTCTTCCAGGCGTTGCTGGATGCGTCGTGCAGTGAACGCCTGGACGGCCTGGGTGATTTCCTGGCGGTCATCGTCGGGCCGATCGAGGTTGGGGCGGATGCTGGTCAGGGTTTCGCCGAAGTGGGCGGCGCTGGCCTTGGTCAGCAGGGTTTTGAAGTCTTCGCGGGCGACTTCCAGCCATACGCCTGGCTCCCCCGAGTCGATCAACAAGGTCGGTTCGCGCAGCAGGCTTTCTTCGTACAGGCACGGCGAACTGGTCAGCGCCGGCAGGCCGGGCAGCAGGCTCAGGTTGTGCTTGCCGAGCATTTTAACCCGACGTTCGGGGGACACGGCGGTCAGGCGGCGGCCAGTGAGTTCGGTGAGGCGGTGGAGGTCCAGCAATTGGCTTTGAGGAAACAGTACCATGAGCGTGCCGACCGTATCGTCGAGCAGAACCGCCTGCACTTTGCGCGCGGCGCTCAGGCCGCGGTGGTCGAAGACTTCATCAAAGGCAATGCCCTGCTTGCCCAGCAGCAGCCGAATTGCAGACGGCGTACGCGGAGTTTCGGGGGCGAGGGCAGCGTCAGTCATGGTGTCGATCCGTTCTCGAACAGTTGCAGGAGTATAACCATCATGTTTAACACGCCGGTCTGGAAACTGCGACGCTGCTCACACTTGGCCGTATTGCTGCCCATGGCGTAGCCAGCGGTCGAGCAGCGGGCTGACGTGATCCGGCCAGCGCTCCAGCAGCGCCTGCGCCGCGTCGCGCACGGCAGGCAACAGATCGGCGTCGCGCATCAGGTCGGCGACCTTGAATTGCAGCAGGCCGGTCTGGCGGGTGCCGAGCATTTCGCCGGGGCCACGCAACTCGAGGTCTTTTTCGGCGATGACAAAACCGTCGTTGGTTTCGCGCATGATGCCCAGCCGCTGACGACCGATCTGTGACAGCGGTGGATGGTAGAGCAACACGCAATGGCTGGCGGCACTGCCCCGACCGACGCGCCCGCGCAACTGGTGCAGTTGCGCGAGGCCGAGGCGTTCGGGGTTTTCGATGATCATCAGGCTGGCATTGGGCACGTCGACGCCGACTTCAATCACCGTGGTCGCGACCAGCAGTTGCAGGTTTGCGGCCTTGAATTCGGCCATGACGGCGGCTTTCTCGGCGGGCTTCATGCGGCCGTGGATCAGCCCGACCTTCAATTCGCCAAGGGCGGCAGTGAGGTCTTCATACGTGGTTTCGGCGGCTTGGCAGGTCAGCTCTTCCGACTCTTCAATCAGCGTGCACACCCAATAGGCCTGGCGCCCTTCGGCGCAGGCGCCGCGCACCCGTTCAATGACTTCGACCCGCCGGGTGTCCGTGACCAGCACCGTGTTTACCGGCGTGCGGCCGGGCGGCAATTCGTCGAGGATCGAGGTGTCGAGGTCGGCGTAGGCGCTCATGGCCAGGGTTCGTGGAATCGGGGTGGCGGTCATGATCAATTGATGCGGGCACATCCGCCCGCCGACGCCTTTCTGCCGCAACGCCAGGCGCTGTTGCACACCGAAGCGGTGCTGTTCGTCGATGATCGCCAGCGCGAGGTTCTTGAACTGCACTTCATCCTGGAACAGCGCGTGGGTGCCGACCACCATGGGGGTGCCACTGGCAATCTGTTCCAGTGCGGCCACGCGGTTCTTGCCCTTGAGTTTGCCCGCCAGCCACGCCACTTCGATGCCCAGCGGTTCGAGCCAGCGCTTGAAGGTGATGAAGTGCTGCTCGGCGAGGATTTCGGTGGGCGCCATCAGCGCCACTTGATACCCGGCTTCCAGCGCCTGCAAGGCGGCGAGGGCGGCGACCACGGTTTTGCCCGCGCCGACGTCGCCCTGAATCAGCCGCAACATGGGTTCGTGCTGGCTGAGGTCGTAGGCAATCTCGTTGCCGACCCGTTGTTGGGCGCCGGTCGGGGTGAAACCCAGGTTGGCCAGGTACTTGGCCGGCAGCTTCGACGCTTTCGGCATCGCCGGCGCACGCAGGGAACGCATGCTCTCGCGCAGACGCTGCTGGGACAGTTGATGCGTCAGCAGTTCTTCGAACGCCAGACGGTGCTGCGCCCAGTGGTGGCCGAGGGCGAGTTCGTCGACATCGGCATCGGCCGGCGGGTGATGCAGGTAGCGGATCGCATCGGCCAGCGGCGCCAGTTGATAGTCCCGCGCCAGTTCGGTCGGCAGCCAGTCGGGCAGGCTGGTGGGGCCGAGCATCGTCAGGGTCTGCATGCACAGTTGGCGCAGGCGTTGCTGGGTCAGGCCTTCGGTGAGCGGATAGACCGGGGTCAGGGTTTCATCCACCGGCGGCGGCTCGTCGCCGGTGATGGCGCGGTATTCCGGGTGGTAGATTTCCAGCCCCGACGCCCCGGGCCGTGCTTCGCCGTAGCAGCGAATGCGGGTGCCGCGCTTGAGGCCTTCTTTCTGGGCGTTGCTGAAATGGTAGAAGCGCAGGCTGAGCCCGCCGGTGCCATCCTGCAAGCGCACCACCAGGCTGCGGCGTCGGCCCATGACCACGTCCGCGCCGCTGACGGTGCCTTCGATCACCGCATCTTGCCCGGGCCGCAAATGGCCGATCGGCACCACACGGGTACGGTCCTGATAACGCAGCGGCAGGTGAAACAGCACGTCCTGGAGATTCTCCAGGCCGACCTTGGCCAGCTTCTCGGCCATGGCTTCGCCGACACCCTTGAGCGCCGTCACCGACACTTGCGACAACTCGGTCATGGCTGCGGCTTAACCGGCAACTACCGGTGCCGGCGGCTTGGCCACCGAGCACAGGCGAATGGAGTCAGCGAGGATCTCGATGGCTTTGGGCCGCGGGAAGCTCGCGCGCCAGGCGATGGCCACGGTGCGGAAGGGCACCGGGGGCGACAAGGGGCGCACTTCGATCACGCCGGGGGCGTAGTGGTGACTGTCCACCGCCGACAGCGGCAGGATCGAGATGCCCAGGCCGGAAGCGACCATGTGGCGGATGGTTTCCAGCGAACTGGATTCCACCGTGGTGTGCTTGGCGCCGTCGTTGCCTTTGGCAAGCGTCGGGCAGGCTTCCAGCACCTGGTCGCGGAAGCAGTGGCCTTCACCGAGCAGCAGCAGGCTCTTGTCGTTGAGCAGGGCGGCATCGATGGATTGCTTTTGCGTCCAGGGGTGCTGGGCCGGCATCAGGACGTAGAACGGCTCGTCGTAGAGCTGCAAGGTCAGCACATCGGCTTCGTTGAACGGCAGGGCGATGATGATCGCGTCGAGCTCGCCGTTGCGCAGTTTGTCGCGCAGCACGTGGGTGAAGTTTTCTTCAATGTACAACGGCATCTGCGGAGCGACCCGGTGCAGTTGCGGAATCAGGTGCGGAAACAGGTATGGGCCGACCGTGTAGATGGCGCCGACTTTCAGGGGGGCGGTCAGCTGGTTCTTGCCGGCCTGGGCCAGTTCGCGGATGCCTTGGGCCTGTTCCAGGACTTTCTGCGCCTGGGCCACAATGCCTTCGCCAACCGGGGTCAGGCGCACGGCGCTTTTGCTGCGCTCGAAAATCAGCACACCGAGTTCATCCTCGAGCTTTTTCACGCCCACCGACAGCGTCGGCTGGCTGACATGGCAACGCTCGGCCGCGTGGCCGAAGTGCTGCTCTTGGGCGAGGGTAACGATGTAGCGTAATTCTGTGAGGGTCATAGCAAGCGTCCATGAAGTTGCGGGCCAAGCATACCGGCTGCAATCGATAGACGCACGTTATCAGACGTAGGAGCGAGCTTGCTCGCGAAAAAACCTGAGACCGCCGCGGGGTCTCAGGTTTCGAGCGTTATCGTTCGCCTACTTCGCGAGCAAGCTCGCTCCTACAGTAGGTCGGCGGTGTTTTAGCGCCGGCGCTTTTCCAGCGAGTAAACAAAGGGTGCAACGATTTCGATGGCGCCATTGGTCAACATGTCAGCCGGTGGCTTGGGCAGCGGCTGGGCGCGGCGGATCATTTCCAGGGTGGCCCGGTCCAGATCGGCGTTGCCGGAACGGCCCACCAGTTCGAACGACAACACGTTACCTTCGCCATCCACGACAAAGCGCAGACGGTTCAAGCCTTCCTTGCCTCGCGCCTGGGCACTGGCCGGGTACTTCTTGTACTTGGCCAGGTGGGCGAGCAGGGTGCCTTGCCAGCTGGCCTTGGCCGCTTGCTGCGCCGCCGAAGGGCCCGGTGCCGGTTGCGCGGATTTCTCCGTCGGTGCCTGGGTCGGTTGAGTGTCGGCCGGTTTTTCCTCGGAAGGTTTTTCCTTCGGCGGCTCCGGCTTTTTCTCTACTGGCTTGGGCGGTTGAGGCTTGGGCTTGGGTTTGACCGGCTTCGGCACGGCAATCTCGGCTTTCGGCGCTTCAGCCAGTTTCGGGATTGGCAGTTCTTCCACCGGGGCGGGTGGCTGTGGCGGCGTTATCACCTTGGGCGGTGCCGGCGGTGGCGGTGCCGGAATCGGCGCCAACTCGACCATCATCGCCTGCGGCGGCAACTCGATCGGTGGGCGCGAGGTCCAGTTCAGTGCCAGCGCAATGGCCAGTGCATGGACGCCCAGCACCACGGCCAGGCTCCCGCCGTAACGCGTCAGCTTATGGCGCGTCGTGATCATTTCTTGACTGCCGTCTCGAGTCCCACCAGGCCGACCTTCAAGTAGCCGGCGGAGCGCAGGTTGTCCATCACGCTCATCAGGTCACCGTAGTCCACGCCTTTATCGGCCTGGAAGAAGATCGTCGTGTCTTTCTTGCCCTGGGTCCTGGCGTCCAGCGTGGCGCCGAGCGCGTCGGCTTTCACTTCTTGTTCGCCGAGGAACAGGCGTTGGTCAGCTTTCACGCTGAGGAACACCGGTTTTTCTGGCCGTGGCGCCGGTTTGGCGGTGGAAGCGGGCAGGTCGACCTTGATGTCCACGGTGGCCAACGGCGCGGCCACCATGAAGATGATCAACAGCACCAGCATCACGTCGATGAACGGCGTGACGTTGATTTCGTGGTTCTCGGCCAGATCGTCGTCTGCGCCTTCTTTCAAATGCAGGCCCATGGCCGATTACCCCACTTTCACCATGTGCGGTTGCGAGCTGCGCTCAGGCTGGTGGTCCAGGTCGCGGCTGACCAGCAGCAGGACTTCTGCCGACGCGTCGGATACCTGCGCCTTGTAACCGGCGATGGAGCGGGCGAACACGTTGTAGATCACCACCGCCGGAATGGCGGCCACCAGGCCCAACGCAGTCGCCAGCAGCGCTTCGGCAATGCCGGGCGCCACGACGGCGAGGTTGGTGGTCTGGGTTTTGGCGATGCCGATGAAGCTGTTCATGATGCCCCACACGGTACCGAACAGGCCGACGAACGGCGCGGTGGAACCGATGGTGGCGAGTACGCCGGTGCCGCTGCTCATGTTGCGACCGCAGGCGGCCACCAGGCGTTCGAGGCGGAAGGCGACGCGCTCCTTGATGCCTTCTTTCTCGCGGCTGTTGGTCGACAGGCGCATCTCTTCCAGCGCATCGTGGACCAGCAGGTTGGCCAGGGTGCCAGCCTTGGTGGCGGTCACGCTGGCTTCTTTAAGGGTGGTGGCTTTTTTCAGGTGGACGATCTCGGTGCGCAGACGACGCTTGGCACCCATCAGCTCGAAGCCCTTGGCGATCCAGATGGTCCAGGTGATGATCGAAGCGATGGCCAGGCCGATCATCACGATTTTCACGATGATGTCGGCGTTCTGGTACATGCCCCATGGCGACAGGTCGTGGGCCATGCCGAGGGTGTTGTCGGCTTCGAGGACTTCAGGAGCGTCTTCGGCGATGCTGTCTACCGCCTGGGCCGGGTCAGTCGCGGCTGGCGTCACGGCTGGTGCGCCAGCTGGCGCTTGATCGGCGGGTGCCGCAGCCGTAGCGGCCGGGGTTGTTGGGGCTTGTGCGTCAGCGAAAGCGGCAGTTGGCGCCAGCATCAGGCTGAGCAGCAGGGCGGCCACTGCGCTCCAGGCGCGAGGTCGTTTGGTTGGCGAAGCGGGGAATTGATTGGGTGTCATGCTGGCCGGACCTGAGAAAGAAAATCGGTAAATGCTCTTCCAGGCCTCGTGAGGCCGAGAACAAAAGTGGCGGGCATTATTGCAAGTAATTCTTGTTAACAGAAGTAATAGAGTATCTTTTTTTCTTGCATTACTAGCCGCTCGTCCACTGCCGGCGCTAGTCTGTAGCTTTGCGATAGGAGTTTTTTGATGTCCGCGCCCTCTGTTTTGATCGCCGGCTGCGGTGATGTCGGCAGCCGTCTGGCCACGCAATTGCTGGCCGAACGATGGCAGGTTTATGGTCTGCGACGCAGTGTGTCGCGGCTGCCGGCCGGGGTCATCGGAGTTGCCGGTGACTTGTTCAGCGAGCAGTGTCCGGCTGACTGGCCCATGGGTCCGCTGGACTATCTGGTGTACAGCGCTGCCGCCACCGACCATGACGAAGCGGGCTATCGCGCCGCCTATGTCGAGGGTTTGCAGCATGTGCTGGGCTGGTTGCAGCAGCATGGCCAGCAGCCAACGCGGGTGCTATTTGTGTCCAGCAGCAGCGTTTACGGTCAGCAGGAGGGGGAGTGGGTGGATGAGACTTCGCCGACTATTGCAGCAGGCTACTCAGGCCGTTTGATGCTGGAAGCAGAGCAAGTGGCGCTGCAGAGCGGGATCCCCGCCAGCATCGTGCGCCTGACCGGCATTTATGGTCCAGGCCGTGAGTGGCTGTTGACCCAGGTTCGTCGAGGGTATCGCGTGGCGATCGAGCCGCCGTTGTATGGCAACCGGATTCACGTCGACGACGCGGCGGGGCTGTTGGCGTTTCTGCTGGAGGCGGATCGACGCGGTGTGCTGTTGGATGACTGTTACATCGGCGTGGACGATGCGCCTGCACCCCTGGCGGAAGTGGTGGGCTGGCTGCGTGAGTATCTGGGCGTGACGGAGTGGGCTGAGGATGCGAGCGTGCGTCGTACGGGCAGCAAGCAGTGCAGCAATGCCCGGGTAAAGGCGTTGGGGTGGATGCCGAAGTATCCAAGCTATCGCGAAGGGTATGCCGCGATTCTCGAAGGTCGCTGCTGACCTCCGGACATTCAAAACACCTGTAGGAGCCGGCTTGCCGGCGAAGGCGATGTATCAGTCAACAGTGATGTTGAATGTTACGGCCCCTTCGCCGGCAAGCCGGCTCCTACATTGTCATGCGTTGGCTGTGAGACCGGGTCACTGCTTCTCGAGCAACCACTTGCGCTCACCCGGCGTGAACTGAGGCATTTCGTCCGTCTGCGCCGTATTCACAGCCTGGAGAATTTCCAGTTCTTTGCCTTTACGAGCAAAGATCCAGGTGTTGCCCTGGCCGTTCAGTTGCAGCCACATGTTGTCATTGCCGCCGCTCATTGAAGCGCAATCGCCAGCCAGGCAGAGGGCATAACGATCGGCACCGGGCAGGCCGGCTATCTGGCCGTCGGCCTGGAATTGCACAGTGTTACCCTCACCGGGCCCGTTGACGACTTTCCAGCTGCCTCCCAAATAAGAGGAGTACAGCGCGCGCTCGAAACTGGCGCCCAGTGGTGCACCGTCTGGCACCTGAACCTGTGCGCGGTCGAAGACCTGTTCCGGCTCGTTCTCGCTGGCGGCCTGACTCAATTGTTTGCCATCGCGCTTGAGCTCACTACCGGCGCTGCCATAAAAGTCGACTTTCCAGGCGCCGGATTTTTCGCCCAGCAGCTTGCCGTCGACGTTTTCAAAACCGTTGGTGTAGCGGGCCTGAGCGGCCTTGGTGTTGACGTCCCACTCCAGGTTCGGGCCATAGGCCTGGAGCGCTTCACGCAGGGGACCGCCTCTGGATGCAGCATCGATCGCCACCTGGTTGATCCAGGTGCCGCTGATGTCACGGTCGGCAGGGTTGCTGGCACAACCGCCCAAGAGTAGGGCGAGCAGCGAAAGAGCTAGCGCGTGGCGCATGGGTGGAATCCTTTCAGAACGCTTCTTTTTGCAGCATCAGCGGCGCAGCCTGGAGAAGGCTGCGCCGTGCGCATTTACTCGATGACCAGGATGGCATCCATTTCGACCTGCGAACCCTTCGGCAGGGCGGCGACGCCGATGGCGGCGCGGGCAGGGTAAGGCTGGTCGAAGTACTTGCCCATGATCTCGTTGACCTTGGCGAAGTGGCTCAGGTCGGTGAGGAAGATGTTCAGTTTGACGATGTCCTTGAACGAACCGCCGGCGGCTTCGGCCACGGCCTTGAGGTTCTCGAACACCTGGACGGTCTGGGCTTCGAAGCCTTCGACCAGTTCCATGGTTTTTGGGTCCAGGGGAATCTGGCCCGACATGTAGACGGTGTTGCCAGCCTTGATCGCCTGGGAGTAAGTACCGATGGCGGCCGGGGCCTTGTCGCTGGTGATAACAGTCTTGGTCATGAATGACTCCTTGTAATGGATGGGCTACGCACGCATGCGGGTGATGCGGATCACCCCGGTCAGGGCGCGCAGTTTCTTGATCACGCGGGCCAGGTGCACGCGGTCGTGCACGCTGACCACCAGTTGGACCACGCTGATGCGACCATCACGTTCGTCCATGCTGATTTTTTCGATATTGCCGTCGGCGGCGTTGACGCTACTGGCCAGCAGGGCAATCAGGCCACGCTGGTGTTCCAGTTCGACGCGCAGTTCGACGTTGAATTCGCCGGTGACATCCTTGGCCCACGAGAGCTGGATGCATTTTTCCGGGTTGTGACGGATTTCGCTGATGTTGCGGCAGTTGTCCAGGTGCACGACCATGCCTTTGCCTGCGGACAGGTGGCCGACAATCGGGTCGCCCGGGATTGGCGTGCAGCATTTGGCATAGCTGAGCACCAGGCCTTCGGTGCCGCGAATCGCCAGCGGACCTTCTGCGCTGGGCAGCTGTTCGCCTTCACCGAGCAGGCGACGGGCGACGACATAGGCCATGCGATTGCCCAGGCCGATGTCTTCGAGCAGGTCTTCGATCAATTCCAGGCGGTACTCGGTGAGCATCGCCTTGACGCGCTCGCCCGGGACATTGTCCAGGGAGCTGTCGAAACCGTTGAGGACCTTGTTCAGCAGGCGTTCACCCAGGCTGATGGACTCGGAGCGGCGTTGCAGCTTCAGCGCATGGCGGATGTGGGTTCGCGCCTTGCCGGTCACCACGAAGTTCAGCCATGCCGGATTCGGCCGAGCGCCGGGGGCGCTGACGATCTCGACCGTGGAGCCGCTTTGCAGCGGTTCGGACAGCGGTGCGAGACGACGATTGATCCGGCAGGCGATGCAGCTGTTGCCCACGTCGGTGTGCACCGCGTAAGCGAAGTCGACCGCCGTGGAGCCTTTGGGCAACTCCATGATCCGGCCCTTGGGCGTGAACACGTAGACCTCGTCCGGGAACAGGTCGATCTTCACGCTCTCGATGAATTCCAGCGAGTTGCCGGCGCGTTGCTGCATCTCCAGCACGCCTTTGACCCACTGGCGGGCGCGGGCGTGAGTGCCTTTGGGCTGCTCGTCGCCGCTGGATTTATACAGCCAATGGGCGGCGATGCCGTTGTTGGCCATCTCTTCCATTTCACGGGTGCGGATCTGAATTTCGATCGGAACACCGTGCATGCCGAACAACGTGGTGTGCAGCGACTGATAGCCGTTGGCCTTGGGGATCGCGATGTAGTCCTTGAAACGCCCCGGCAACGGTTTGTACAAATTATGCACAGCACCCAGCACGCGGTAGCAGGTATCGACCTTGTCGACGATGATCCGGAACGCATAGACGTCCATGATCTCGTTGAAGGCCCGACGCTTGCCGCGCATTTTCTTGTAGATGCCGTAGAGGTGTTTCTGACGACCGCTGACCTCGCCCTGAATGCCGTCGATGGCCAGGCAGTGGCTGAGGGATTCCTCGATCTTGTTGACGATTTCCTTGCGGTTGCCCCGGGCGCGCTTGACCGCCTGGTAGATCCGCGCGGAACGCATCGGGTGCATGGCCTTGAAGCCGAGGTCCTCGAATTCTATGCGGATGGCGTGCATGCCCAGCCGGTTGGCGATGGGCGCATAGATTTCCAGGGTTTCCTTGGCGATCCGTCGGCGCTTTTCGCCGGACAGCACTTCCAGGGTGCGCATGTTGTGCAGGCGGTCGGCCAGCTTGACCAGGATCACGCGAATGTCGCGGGCCATGGCCATGGCCATTTTCTGGAAGTTTTCGGCCTGGGCTTCGGCTTTGGTCTCGAAGTTCATCTGGGTCAGTTTGCTGACCCCGTCGACCAGTTCGGCCACGGTTTCGCCAAACTGCGCCTGCAGCGCTTCCTTGGCAATCCCGGTGTCTTCGATCACGTCATGCAGCATGGCGGCCATCAAGCTCTGATGGTCCATGTGCATGTCGGCAAGAATATTCGCCACCGCAAGAGGATGCGTGACGTACGCCTCACCGCTACGGCGGCGTTGGCCGTCGTGGGCTTGTTCGGCGTAGAAGTACGCTCGGCGGACCAGGTTGACCTGGTCCTTGCCGAGGTAGGTCGATAAGCGAGCGGCGAGGGCGTCTATGCTCGGCATGATAAATCCTGCCGTTCGTTGTGACCCCGCGCCGTGCTACGTCGACCAGGCATGGCTTAGACGGCCTCGTTGGACTCGTCCTCGAACGCTGCGAACAGCGGTTCGTCTTCGACGATTTCAGCATTGGCGATGAACTCGTAGCTCATCAGGCCTTCAGCGATTTCACGCAAGGCTACAACGGTAGGCTTGTCGTTTTCCCACTGAACCAGGGGCTCTTTGCCGCCGGTGGCCAGTTGACGGGCACGCTTGGTAGACAGCATGACCAGCTCAAAGCGGTTTTCCACGTGGTTTAGGCAATCTTCAACGGTTACGCGGGCCATGGTATTCCTCGGAGCGAATGCAATATGCGCGCTGCCCGGTTGGGCGAGCGGACTCGACAGTTTAAAAAATCACCAGCGTTTAGGGAAGCGCTGATTTTTTGACCAGACTCTTCAACGCGCTATAAGTGCCAATGTAAAGCCCTTGAAGCACTTTTGGGAAGTGCTGTTCAGCCAAGCAATTCAGCCAAAAGTTTTCCGTTGCGCTGCTGCTGGCGCTTCTGATGCAGCTGATTGGCACGGAAAATCGCCTGCAAATCGCGCAGTGCATGGGCAAAATCGTCGTTGATGATCAGGTAGTCGTAGTCGACGTAGTGGCTCATTTCGCTGACGGCTTCACGCATCCGGCCATCAATGATCTCGTCGCTGTCCTGGCCGCGATTGGTCAGGCGCTGGTGCAAGGCCTGCAGGGACGGCGGCAGAATGAAGATCGAACGGGCCTGGGGCATCAACTTGCGCACTTGCTCGGCACCCTGCCAGTCGATTTCCAGAATCAGGTCGTGGCCTTCGTCCAGGGTCTGCTGCAGGTGGCTTTGCGAGGTGCCGTAGAGGTTGCCGAACACTTCGGCGCGCTCGAGGAAATCCCCGTGTTCGATCATCTTCACGAACTCGCCGCGTTCGACGAAGTGATAGTTCACGCCGTTCACTTCACCGGGGCGCATGGCCCGGGTGGTGTGGGAGACCGAAACGCGGATCTCCTGGTCAGCGTCGGTCAGGGCCTTGACCAGGCTGCTCTTGCCCGCGCCCGAGGGGGCGGAAATGATGTACAGGGTGCCGGTGCTGTGGGTCATGTCGGGTTTGCCTTACTCAATATTCTGCACTTGTTCGCGCATCTGCTCGATCAACACCTTGAGGTTGACCGCCGCCTGGGTGCTGCGCGGGTCGAAGGCTTTGGAGCCCAATGTATTGGCTTCGCGGTTGAGCTCCTGCATCAGGAAGTCCAGGCGCCGACCGGCAGCACCGCCGGACTTGAGCACCCGGCGAACTTCGATGATGTGAGTGCTCAGGCGGTCCAGTTCTTCGGCGACGTCGCTCTTCTGAGCGAGCATGACCATTTCCTGCTCCAGGCGCTGCGGGTCCATTTCGGCTTTCATGTCGGCAAAGCGGTCGAGGACTCTCTGGCGCTGGGTGGCGAGCATCTGCGGGACCAGTACACGCAGGGTCACCACGTCTTCTTCAATGGACATCAGGCGCTCGTTGATCAATCGCGCCAGCTCCGCGCCTTCGCGCTCGCGGCCGGCCTTGAGCTCTTTCAAGCCTTCGTTGAACAGCGTCAGTGCTTCGGCACTCAAGGCTTGCGGGTCGGTGGCATCGCCCACCAGTACGCCGGGCCAGGCCAGGACTTCCAGCGGATTGAGTGCGGCCGGATTCTTGATCAGGTCCGCGATGGCCTCGGCAGCCGCGACCAATTGCGCGGCGCGCTCGCGGTCCACTTGCAGGGGTTTGTCGGTGTTTTCTTCGGTGAAGCGCAGGGTGCACTCGAGCTTGCCGCGGGAGATGCCCTGGCGTAGCGCTTCGCGGACCGCGCCTTCGAGGTCGCGAAACGATTCCGGCAGACGCAAGTGCGGCTCCAGGTAGCGGCTGTTGACCGAGCGCAGTTCCCAGCTCAGGGTGCCTTGGGCACCGGCTTTCTCGACGCGGGCGAAGGCGGTCATGCTGTGCACCATGGAGGTACCTCGCAATTCAGGTTCATGCGTCACCAAAGGTTTCGCGGACCCGATCAATATGAATGTATGCCCAGAGGCAGCAAAGGCGCAGGATTGTAGCGCAGTGGGGTGGATGCGCCCAAACACACCGTGTGACAAAGAGCTGCAGGCCGTCGGTTATGCTCTATTGCGGGCCTTCAGTCGTCGGCTGATTTTTTTTAGAAGTGCCCACGCGCGGCCCACGGCTCTATAATGCTCCGCAGTTTTCCGTCCCCGTACAGGTATTCCCTATGAAACGTCCAAGTGGTCGCGCTGCCGATCAGCTCCGCTCGATCCGCATTACCCGCAACTACACCAAACACGCCGAGGGATCTGTACTGGTCGAGTTCGGTGATACCAAAGTCATCTGCACCGTCAGCGTCGAGAACGGCGTGCCGCGGTTCCTCAAGGGCCAGGGCCAGGGCTGGCTGACCGCCGAGTACGGCATGCTGCCGCGCGCCACCGGCGAGCGTAACCAGCGTGAAGCGAGCCGTGGCAAGCAAGGCGGTCGCACCCTGGAAATCCAGCGTCTGATCGGTCGTTCCCTGCGCGCTTCGCTGGACATGTCCAAGCTGGGCGACGTCACCCTGTACGTCGACTGCGACGTGATCCAGGCTGACGGCGGCACCCGCACAGCGTCCATCACCGGTGCCATGGTTGCACTGGTCGACGCCCTGAAAGTGATCAAGAAGCGCGGCGGCCTGAAAGGCGGCGACCCGCTCAAGCAGATGATCGCTGCTGTTTCGGTGGGCATGTATCAAGGCGAGCCAGTGCTCGACCTCGACTACCTGGAGGACTCGGCTGCCGAGACCGACCTGAACGTGGTGATGACCAGCACCGGCGGATTCATCGAAGTACAGGGCACTGCCGAAGGCGCGCCGTTCCAGCCTGAAGAGCTGAACGCCATGCTGGAGCTGGCGAAGAAAGGCATGAGCGAAATCTTCGAGCTGCAGAAGGCTGCACTGGCCGACTGATCGAACCCGATCCAGGCAAGGAGGGCGTTATGAGTGACGAGCAACAGCTGCTACCCACGCCGAGCAAAGAGGTTCGGCAATGGGCGATGTTTTGTCACCTGTCCGCCTTGTTGGGGATCTGGATTCCGTTCGGAACGCTGATCGGCCCGCTGGTTCTGTGGCAGATGAAGCGCGAGACGGACCCGTTTATCGATGCGCAGGGCAAGGAGGCGCTGAACTTCCAGATCACCGTCGCGATTGCCACCGGCCTTTCCATCTTGCTGATGGTGGTGGTCGTCGGGTTCTTCCTGATCGGGCTGGTGGCGATTGGTGCGGTGGTGCTGACGATTATTGCCGGGGTGAAAGCTAATGAAGGGTTTCCGTATCGCTACCCGTTCACGTGGCGCCTGATCAAATAATTTTCAACGTCTCAGGGTATCAAACCCTCACCCACTAAAAGCCAGTGCCTTTAACAGGCCGTCAGCCCGGTTTGCCAATTAAAGTAAATACCCCCTTGAATGGGGGTATTTGCTTTTCTGAAGTTGGATAAATGTTTCTGGTTATGTGCGTCACTTGCAATTTACGACAATTAGTGTCGCAAGCTACTTGTCGCCAAGAGCACCGCTGGATCTTACACTTTTAGTCACAACTGCACAGTGACAGTGCTGCCTATATGCTTGGCAATAAGACTTGGCGGTTGATAAAGTTGCCCTCACGAAATATTTCATGAAATATTTCGACATATTCAAACCATTGAAGGTCCTTGAATCTAAAATTAATCAGTGTTGAGACAGTCAACCTGTTCAAGAGGCGTGTCCAGGTAAAAAGTTCGCCCCTGAATATATATCCAAGAATAATCCCAATGGTTCAACTCGATTTTTATGGAACACTGGTAGCCGCCTCTTTAGTGCTTTTGCTGGGGCGCGGACTGGTTACACGTATTGGTTTTTTACGCGCCTATAACATCCCCGAACCTGTAGCAGGTGGCCTGGTGGTGGCCTTGGTTCTCTTGGCTTTGCGAAGCTTCGATGTAGAAGTCCGATTTGATACTTCGTTGCAAACGCCGTTGATGTTGGCGTTTTTCGCCACCATTGGCTTGAGCGCGGATTTCGCCAGCCTGAAGAAAGGCGGGCGGGTAGTGGGGGTTTTTCTGCTGGCGGTCATCGGCCTTCTAGTGGTGCAGAATGCCATGGGTATCGGTCTCGCAACGGCGCTGGGGCTCGATCCTCTGATGGGCCTGCTGACCGGCTCGATTACCTTGGCGGGCGGCCACGGCACGGGCGCAGCGTGGGGCGCAACATTCAGTGAGAAGTATGGTCTGGCGTCGGCCTCTGAGCTTGCGATGGCCTCCGCGACGTTTGGATTGGTGCTGGGTGGTTTGATTGGTGGGCCGGTCGCTCGCCTGCTGATCAAACGTACACAAGTACCTGGCTGCATTGAGCCAGAAAAGCCAAGGGTGCCAAAAGGTTTTGAGCAGCCGAATAAAGAGCGCTCGATCACGCCATTTTCGTTTATCGAGACACTTGCGTTGATTGCGGTCAGCCTGCTGGCAGGTTCTCTTCTGAATGGACTGCTCCACGGAAGCGCATTTGAGTTGGGCGGTCTCAGTGACCAAGTGCAACACCCGAGGTAAGGTGCTGCATGACTACTCACTACACCCACTTGACCATCGAAGAGCGCGTAACGCTAATGATCATGCGTATGCAAGGCGCCTCGCTGCGAGC